>DATIOT010000403.1:0-1591 GCA_035472875.1 Mycobacterium sp. | reverse complement strand
CCCGGCCACCGCAGCGACCGCGACACCGATCCCGCCGACGATCAGCAGGACCCAGCGCAGTTTGGTCATGACCGCTTCGGTCGGCCGCAAACTCTTCGAGATCAGCAGCGAACTGCCGTTGGGCAGGTGAATGGCCAGTATCCGTTGATCGCCGACGGTGCGCCGCGACATGAACAACTCGCCACGGATGACCGCCTTCTCCGCCGAACCCACGGGCAGAGTCTGGCCAGGCTGTTGAGCGGTGTAGATCGAGTGGCCCGGGTTCACCAGCATCGCGTTGACGTCGGAATAGGCGGTGCCCTCGATGGCCTTTCCGGGGTCGGCGGCCAGCGAACCACTCGCGATCAGCAGCTGCGCTCGGCTGTCCAGCTGATTGTCGATATCGCTGTACAGCGCAGCCGAAATCACTGCGTAGACAGCGAATGCCATCAGGACGACGACCATCGCCACCATCGACATCGCCAGCAGCATCACCCGCCACCGCAAGGACAACGAGCTGGTAGCTCGCAGCGGTGCGCGCCGGCGCCGATGGAACCAGATCATTACGGAGGCGTCTCCCGAAGGACGTACCCCACCCCGCGCACCGTGTGGATCAGTCGCGGCTCACCGTCGGCTTCGGTTTTGCGGCGCAGATACCCCACGTAGACCTCCAGGGCATTGCCCGAGGTGGGGAAGTCGAATCCCCATACCTCCTCGAGGATGCGGCTGCGAGTGAGGACCCGCCGCGGGTTGGCGATCAGCATCTCCAGCAACGCGAATTCGGTGCGGGTAAGGCTGATCCGGCGTTGGCCGCGGTTGACTTCCCGGGTCACCGGGTCCAGAGCTAGGTCGGAGAATGTCATGGCCACGGACTCGGCGGCATCATCGGGCTTGGTGCGGCGCAGCAGCGCCCGCATGCGGGCCAACAGCTCTTCGAGGGCGAACGGCTTCGGCAAGTAGTCATCGGCACCGGCGTCCAGGCCCGCGACCCGCTCGGAAACCGAATCGCGGGCAGTCAGCACCAGGATCGGCAGGTCGTCGCCGGTGCTGCGGAGTTGACGGCATACCTCGAGCCCGTCCAGACGCGGCATCATCACATCCAAGACGAGCGCGTCGGGCCGATCGCTGGCAATCATGTGGAGGGCCTCGACCCCGTCATGGGCCAACTCGACCGAGTAGCCATTGAACGAAAGCGACCTGCGCAGCGACTCACGCACCGCGCGATCGTCGTCGACGACAAGAATCCGCACGGCCACTAGTTTCGTCCTAGCGTCTGAGAGCGGCCTGAGAGGCGCGCCGCGTATTCGCCGAGATTAACGCCGGTCGAGGTCGATCAGACCAAGGCGGGCCGCCTTGAGCAGCCTGCGGGGCAATTTGTGCCGCTGACCTGCCACCGTCACACCGACGAGCTCGGTCTTGGTGGCATTCCACTGCGCGCGGCGGCTTCGGGTGTTCGCGCGCGACATCCTGCGCTTGGGTGTGGCCATGGTCGGGCCTTACTCCTCGATGTGGGGCTTCGGGTCGGGTATGTCGCGCAGCATGGCCCATTGGGCTGAACGGCGACGATTGCCTATCAGAATAGTCGGTGGCCTGCTGGGCGCCAAAATTGCCG
>DATIOT010000402.1:0-4362 GCA_035472875.1 Mycobacterium sp. | reverse complement strand
GCCGGCGATCCCAAGTCCGGTCGCGGGGTCAAACCACCAATTGCTCGACGAAAGTGCCGTAATCACAAGGCCGATCAGCACGCCGGCGGCCTGAGCGGCGCACAGGTAGTTCTGGGTCCCTTCCCCCTCGGTTGCCTGAGAGGACAGCCGCGCGCCCAGCTTGTGGTTGGCCCAGCCTAGGACTGGCATCAGCAAAAAGCCGATGGCCGTCAACGCGATGCCGATCACGGAGGTCTGAGCATGATGTTCGTCAGTCAAGTCGCGAATGGACTCGGCAGCGATGTAGGGGGCAGTAAGCCAAAACGACAATGCCACCCCGCGTTGTGCGCGCTGCTCGGCCGTCTCAGACAGGGTCCGAGTGCCGCTGAAACGCCATATCACCATCGCGCTGGCCAATGCCTCGGCGCCACCGCCAAGCGCCCACCCGGTCAGCGCAATGGATCCGACCGCCAGTCCCTGCCACAACCCAACAGCGCCCTCGATGAGAACCACAACCAAGCCGACCCACGCCAGCCGCCGCGCCCACCGGGCGCTTGCCTGCCACCCGGCGTCCGGCACGACCGGCGTTGGGCGCGCCAATTCCGCAATCGAGGTCATCATCTCCATCCGCGCGATGGTAATGGCCAGAGCGGCTCGGGCCCGGGACGCGGAACCGACTGGAGACCGTATCGTTATTCTGTCTAACCAGCCGGAGAAAGGAACACGGGATGGCGCGCACCGACAACGACACATGGGACCTGGCGACCAGCGTGGGAGCCACGGCCACCATGGTTGCGTCGGGAAGGGCCCGAGCCACCCGGGCCGCGCTGATCGACGATCGGTTCGCCGAGCCGCTGGTGCGCGCCGTGGGCGTTGACTTCTTCACCCGGTGGGCCATCGGCGAACTCGACTCCGCCCAAGTCGATGTCCCCGGTGCCCCGTGGGGCATGCAACGCATGACCGACATCCAGGCGGCACGCACGCGCTATATCGACGCGTTTTTCGCCGAGGCGACGGCCGCGGGCATCCGCCAGGTGGTCATCTTGGCCGCCGGCCTCGACGCACGCGGCTATCGACTGCCATGGGCACCGGGAACGACGGTATTCGAAATCGACCAGCCGCAAGTCATCGAATTCAAGACCGCCACGATTGCCGCGCTGGGCGCCGAGCCCACGGCCGACATCCGGGCCGTCCCGATGGACCTGCGCCACGATTGGCCGTCGGCGCTGCAGCAGGCCGGGTTCGACACCGGGCGACCCGCCGCATGGGCCGCTGAGGGCCTGCTGGGCTTTCTGCCGGCAGACGCCCAGGACCGGTTGCTGGACAACATCACCGCGCTCAGCGCCGACGGCAGCCGGCTGGTGGCCGAAGTCTTTCTGAATTCCGGTCCCAATCAACAGGCTTTGAACGGCGCCACCCAGAAGTGGCGGGAGAACGGACTTGACGTCGCACTCGACAATCTGGGCTTTCCCGGCGAACGTAACGACGTCGCGATCTATTTGCAGGAGCGCGGCTGGCATCCGGTTCGCACGCCGCTGAATCAGTTGTTGGCCGATAACGGATTACCGCTGCAGTCCACCGACGAGAACGCCCCGTTTGGCAAGAACTACTACTGCACCGCGGTGTTGCACAAGGCAGGTTAAAGGAAAGGCCCAAAATGCCAAACAGCAAGCCCGCCAAGCCGCTTGACGGATTCCGGGTACTCGATTTCACCCAGAACGTAGCCGGACCACTGGCCGGGCAGGTGCTGGCCGACCTGGGCGCCGAGGTCATCAAGGTCGAGGCTCCCGGTGGTGAGGCCGCCCGGCAGATCACTGCGGTCCTTCCCGGACGTCCGCCACTGGCCACCTATTTTCTGCCGAACAACCGGGGCAAGAAATCGGTGACGGCGGACTTGACCGACGAAGAGGCCAAGCAGCAGATACTGCGGCTCGCCGACACCGCCGACGTCGTGCTCGAAGGGTTTCGTCCCGGGGTTATGGAACGAATGGGTTTGGGGCCCAACGACTTGCAATCACGCAATCCCAAACTGATCTATGCCCGTCTGAGCGCTTTCGGCGGCAACGGCCCGCACGGCACACGGCCGGGCGTCGATCTCATGGTGGCCGCCGAGGCCGGCATGACCACCGGGATGCCCACGCCAACCGGTAAACCGCAGATCATCCCGTTCCAGCTCGTCGACAACGCCAGCGGTCACGTGCTGGCCGAAGCGGTGCTTGCCGCACTGCTCAACCGCGAGCGCCACGGGGTGGCCGACGTCGTCCGGGTAGCGATGTACGACGTCGCGGTGGGGCTGCAGGCCAACCAGCTGACGATGCATCTGAACAAGCCGAGCGAGCAGCCCAAGCCGAAACCGGACGCCGCGCCAAACGCCAAGAAGCGCAAGGGAGTCGGCTTTGCCACCCAGCCGTCGGACGCATTCCGGGCATCGGATGGATACCTCGTCCTGTCCGCCTATGTGCCCAAGCACTGGGCCAAGCTGTGCCAAATCATCGGCCGGCCGGATCTGCTGGACGACGAGCGATTCATCGACCAGCGCTCGCGTGCGCTCAACTACCCCGAGTTGACCGAGGAACTCGAGTCGGCACTGGCCGCCAAGACCGCTGCCGAATGGGTCGAGCTGCTGCACGAAGGCGGCCTGATGGCCTGCCTTGCTTACACCTGGAAGCAGGTCGTCGACACACCGCTGTTCGCCGAGAACGACCTCGCCCTGCAAGTCGGCAGCGGTAACGACGCCATCACCGTGATCCGCACCCCGGCGCGCTACTCCAGCTTCGACGCCGTGACCACCGATCCCCCACCTGCCGCGGGCGCGCACAACGACATGTTTCTCACCGCATCGGAGGCGGCTTCGTGACACTCGGGCACATCAGGCGGCCAGCTTGACCGTTCGATCGTTCCCGCGGTCGGCGATGTAGATGTTCGCCGCGCTGTCCACGGCCACCCCCAACGGGGTGTTGAGGCCTGTCAACGGCAGCACGGTCGGGGTGTTCGACCCGGCTGGCAACTTCAACACCTGGTTGCTGTCATGTTCTGTGACGAAGACGTCGCCGGCGTTGTCCACCGCGATCCCCCATGGGACGGCAACGCCTGGGAACGGGACCACCGTCTGGGCTGTCGACCCGGCCGCCAACGTCAATACCCGGTTGTGTCGGTGTCGGTGACGTAGACGTTGCCGGCGGGGTCCGCCGCCACACCGTCTGGATTTTTGAGGCCGGTAAACGGCAAAACGGTCGCGGCGTTCGCCCCGGCCGGCAACTTCAACTGCCGTCGAAAACGGCCCAGGACCTTGTCCTATGACGCGGCCTTCTTGCTGATCGTGTTCCTGCTGGTGATGATCATCCTCGGGCGGCTGATCACCTGGTTCGCCCGGCGGCATTCAGAATATTTGTAACGTCTATGCGAAGAGCCCTCCGCTGGCGCGACATTCGCAGGCCATTCAGAATGGGTCGGTGCGGCTTGTTGATTCTGGGTCATTCCTGCGCAATTTGCGGTATGACCTTCCCGCATCGCTGGTCGTCTTTCTTGTTGCGCTGCCCCTTTCACTAGGAATCGCGATCGCGTCCGGGGCTCCGCTGATGGCCGGCTTGATCGCCGCGGTGGTAGGCGGCATTGTCGCCGGTCCCCTCGGCGGGTCGGTGCTTCAGGTCAGTGGCCCGGCCGCGGGTCTCACGGTGGTGGTCGCCGGACTGATCGATGATTTCGGTTGGCAGATGACCTGCGTGATCACGGTTTGTGCGGGTGGGCTGCAGATCCTGTTCGGGGTGATCAAGGTGGCTCGCGCTGCACTGGGCGTTGCTCCGGTGGTGGTACACGCCATGCTGGCGGGCATCGGTGTCACCATTGTTCTGCAGCAAATTCACGTCCTGATGGGTGGCGCGTCCCGGAGCTCGGCCTGGGAAAACATCAAGGCATTGCCGAGCGGCATCCTCCATCACGAACTGCACGAAGTGATCGTCGGCGGGCTGGTCATCGCCATTTTGTTGTTGTGGCCAAAGCTGCCCGCCAAAGCCCGTTTCATCCCGGGCGCGCTCGTGGCCATCGTGGTGGCGACCGCAGTCGCGGAAGCTGCGGAGCTGGAAGGTGTCGACCGAATCACGCTCTCGGCCAACTTTTTGCAAGCGATCGGCTTACCCAAACTTCCCCCAACGGCCGCCGGCGGAGAGCCGTGGGTTGCCGAGATCGGCGAAATAGTCGTGGGAGTCCTCACGGTCGCCCTCATCGCCAGTGTCGAATCGCTGCTGTCGGCGGTCGGTATCGATAAACTGCACAAAGGGCCGCGCACCAACTTCAACCGAGAGATGATCGGGCAAGGCAGCGCGAACATGGTGTCGGGATTGCTCGGCGGGCTGCCGGTCACCGGCGTCATTGTGCGCAGCTCCA
>DATIOT010000401.1:0-1692 GCA_035472875.1 Mycobacterium sp. | reverse complement strand
GCCGTTGACAACCCTCGACTTATCGTTGATGAGTTAGCCGAACTAGCCCGAGCAATCGGCGGAGGGTCCCGACATCCTGCAACGAATCGCATGGCTGGCCATCGCCGCACCACGGCGGATCATCGCGGCCGCAGCGCTGGTGATGGTCGCTGCGGGCATCTTCGGCATCCCCGTCGCCAAGAGCCTATCCGCCGGCGGGTTCCAGGACCCGACCTCGGAATCAGCCAGGGCGACGCAGCTGTTGGCCGACAAGTTCGGCCAAGGGGACCTGCAGCTGCTGATCACCGTCTGTGCGCCGGATGGTTTCGCCGGCGGTCCGGCCCGCGCGGCAGGCACCGACATTGCCGGTCAACAGAGCCGGTCACCGCATGTCCCGAGCGTGGCCTCCGCATGGACCGTGCCGCCGGAGGCCGCGAATGAGCTGGTCAGCAGGGACGGCAAGTGCGGGCTGATCGTCGCCGGCATCACCGGCGGGAAGAACAACGCGCAGAAATACGCCGATACGCTGTCCGACGAGGTGGCGCACGACCGCGACGGGGTCACCGTCCGCTCGGGCGGGCTCGCCATGGTGAACCGGCAGATCACCGAGCTATCGCAGCGCGACCTGCTGCTGGTGGAGGTGATCGCCGTTCCGCTCAGCTTCGTCGTGTTGATTTGGGTGTTCGGCGGGCTGCTGGCCGCCGCGTTACCGATCGCGGGCGGCGGGATGGCGATTCTGGGGTCGATGGCGGTACTGCACGTGATCGCGTTGGGCACCGACGTGTCGATCTTCGCGCTCAACCTGAGCACCGCGATGGGCCTGGCGCTGGCGATTGACTACACGTTGTTGATCATCAGCCGCTTGCGCGACGAACTCGTCGGCGGCGCGAGCCGAGACGATGCGCTCGTACGCACCATGATGACAGCGGGGCACACGGTGTTGTTCTCCGCCGCCACCGTCGCGCTGTCCATGGCCGCGATGATCCTCTTCCCGATGTACTTCCTGAAGTCGTTCGCGTACGCGGGTATCGCCACCGTCGGGTTCGCTGCGCTCGCCGCGGTGGTGGTGACTCCCGCAGCCATCGTGCTTATGGGCGACAGGTTGGACTCGCTGGACGTGCGCCGGCTCGCCCGGCGCCTACTGAGACGGCCCGAGCCGGTCCCGCGCCCCATCGAGCAAGAGTTCTGGTACCGCTCGACGAAGGTGGTCATGCGCCGCGCTGTTCCGATCAGTCTGGCCGTCATCACGCTGCTGGTGCTGCTCGGTACGCCCTTCCTCGGCGTGAGGTGGGGTTTGCCCGATGACCGCGTGCTGCCCAGGTCCGCCTCGGCCCACAAGGTGGGCGATCAATTGCGCAACGACTTCGCCAACAACTCGGCGACCGCGGTCACCGTTGTCGTGCCCGACGCCAACGGCGTGGGGCCCACTGACATGGAGCGATACGCCACTGAACTGTCCCGCGTGCCCGACGTCACCGCGGTGTCCGCTCCGATCGGTACGTTCGTCGCCGGTACTCGCGTCGGACCACCGTCAGCGGCGACCGGCGAGGCACAGGGCAGTGCGTTTCTGACCGTCGCCAGCACCGCCCCACTGTTCTCCGACAATTCGGGGGCTCAGCTCGACCGCCTGCACGCAGTGGCCGGCCCCGGCGGCAGGCCGGTCGAGATAGCCGGGTCCGCGCAGATCAACCGCGACAGCGTCGACTCCATCAC
>DATIOT010000400.1:0-2931 GCA_035472875.1 Mycobacterium sp. | reverse complement strand
GCAACGGTGAAAATCCGTTGAATGCAGTCGATGCGTAGCTCGCGGTGTATGCGCCGGCGTCGTCGATCTCGACGCGATCGCCGGGGTGCAGGGTGACCGGGAGCGGATAGCTCTGGTAAAGGACGTCGTCGCCGTCGCAGGTCGGCCCAGCGATGACTGCATCATCAACCGGATCGCCATCGCGGTCGGTCTGCAAACGGTAGCGGATGTATTCGTTCTCCGTCTCTGCAAGACCGCCGTAGCGACCGATATCGAGGTACACCCAGCGCCGGCCGTCGGTGTCCGCCCGGACCGAGACCACCTCGCAGCTGATCGTGCCCGCTGGGCCCGCGATCACCCGTCCTGGCTCGACCACGAGCTGCGGTGGATTTGCACCGAAATGGCGGTCCAGCGCCGACGTCATCACGTCGGCGATAGCAGCAAGTTCCGGCGCGCGGGACGCATACGCAAGCGGGTACCCGCCCCCGACGTTGATCGTTGTTAGTTCACCGACTGCGTCATAGATCGGTGCGGCACAACGTATTCCGAGCTCCCACGCGGCTGGGTTGAGTTGTTGCGAGCCGACATGAAAGCAGACGCCTTCCGGGCGCAGCCCCAGCCGCTGGGCGCGACGCAGCAGCCACGTGGCCTCAGCGGGGGTGCAGCCGAACTTGTGGCGAAATGGCGTCACCGACGATGGAAAGTCCGGCGCAATACGGCATTCGACGGCGGCATCCGCGGCGTGCTCGGCGATCGTCGTCATACCGTACTCGGTGTCGAAGGTGAACCTCCGAACCCCGCGCGAATACGCCCGAGCAATCTCTGAGTGCTTCTTGATGGTATTTCCGAACGTCAATAGGCGGCCGCCGATGCCGGCGGACTCGCATGCGTCGATCTCGCCGACCGAAGCAACGTCGAAGGCGGACCCCTCGGCCGCCAGCAGACGCAGGATCGGCCCGGCCGGGTTCGCCTTGACCGCGTAGCGGATGTGTGCCTCGGGCAGGATAGTGCGCAGCGTGCGGAAGTTGTTGCGCACCTGACCAAGATCGATTCTCAGATACGGTGTCTCGGACACAGGTCGCAGAGTAGTACGCGCAGTAACGGCGTGCGGAGGACCCTGACCTACGCGTCCGGGTGAGTTGGCGGCGAGAAGTGTTCGGGCGGCACCGTCGGGCCGCTCGGGGATTGTGTCGATAGCGGCGTAGTGATCCCATCGACGACCTCGGTGACGTGTCCGGTGAGCCGCTCGTAGTTCAGAGTTCCATGCTGGAAGTTCTGCGTGATCCACAGGGGCTCTTGTATTTCTGCGCTGGTCGGCAACCCGAGTGGACCACGCTCGTAGCTCAGCGAGGCCCAGGCGTCATAAATCGCGCCGGTAATCGGCTCTGCGCCGATCTCGGGCGACCAGTACATTGCGCCCTTGGCGAAGGTGGCATAGCGGGCATCACCTGCCGCGTTGTCTTCCGGTGAGGTCGGAGCGCCCAGAACACTGTTCATGCCGCCCATCGCCTGCCAGTGCTCGTAGATCGCGCCGCCCTGCAGCGCGTTGATCAACTCGTCGGACGGATCGTTGAAATGCGATGCGATGTACCGGATTTCGTCCATGAGAGGATAGGCGGCATTGCCGGGGCAATCGGTGTTACTGACGTCGCGGTGGGTGAAGATGATAGGCAAGTTCGCTATGGCGCCGGCCGGAAAGGTGCTGTAGTGGCTACCCGCTGATTCGAGTGCCACGGTGCCCTTGGGGTCGACGCCGTCCATGCCCAGACGCCAGCCGAGTAGCCGGCCCACGGTCCGGAGCTGGATCGGCGTCGGCGGTACGTCGTCGAAGTTGCCGATCATCGCCACACCCCAGGTGTTGCGGTTGAATCCGCCGGTGTGGGAGCCCTCGACCGCGTTGGTGAGCCCCCCGGCCCTGCCCTCGAACACCTGGCCGTATCTGTCGACCAGCGCGTTATAGGCGATGTCGCACCAGTGGAGCGTCTGGCTGTGATAGGTGTAGATGGCCTTGACGATCCCGGCCGATTCCAGCGGCGAGTAGTCATTGCTGCCCGCTGTGTGGTGGATGACCGCGGCGCGAATCCCGTTGTCGTACTGGGGGCTACCGCATCGCAGGGACTCGTCGGCGCCCCATTCCGCACGGCTGATGATGCTGGGCGGTTGGCCCGGCAGCACGACCCCGGAAGGCGGTGTCCACTGCGTTTCGGCCGCCGCTTGTGGCGGGGAAATGAGGATCGCGGAGATGTTCTGCCCGAAGGGCTGTTCCTTGGATGCCGGCTTATATCCCAAGCCGTCTTTCTCTGGCGGGACACTCGATGGTGGCGCGGGAGGCGGCTGGGTGACCGGCGCATCGATCGGGCGGGTGACCGCGATCTGTACGGTCGTGGTGGTGCCGACGAACACCGGATCTGTGCTGCGGGGACCCTCGGTCGGGCCAGCCGGCCGGGTCGACTCCGCCAACCCTTCGCTGCCCCCCGCGCTCACCGCGTCCGGTGCGGCGGTTTCATACTCGGTCTGATACCAGGGTCCCCACGAACCGTCGGGCCGCTTTGCGCGCACCCGAGTGGAGGTGCCGGCCAGATCCCCGGTGAGCGCGACCAACGAAAACGGCTTGTCCCGCGTCAGTTCACGAACCGAGACACCGCCGCCGAGCCCGACCAGCGGCTGCTCGGCGAGTTGGGTGTCGCGAGCCGACGGCGGGTCATGGACGCCGCGATCGCGTGTTACGTCCGCCACTGCCGAGACGATGACGACGGTCGCCGCGATGGCGGTGAGCAGCATCGTCGGCGCGCGACTGTGAGACAACACCAGCTGATGTTACGTGTGTTTCTATTGTGATTTATGAGACGACACGATGTATGCGTGGAGAAACTCACGAAAGCTGTTCGACGGCACCGCAGAGATTTAGTTGCTGGGCGGGTTGCTAGGCCCTAATCCACGGTTGCTAGGCCC
>DATIOT010000399.1:0-2894 GCA_035472875.1 Mycobacterium sp. | reverse complement strand
GAAGACGTCGGGCATGGCGCCGCCGAACAGCATGTCGCCACCGTGACACGTGCCAGCGACGACCCGACATGTCACCGCAACTCCCGCGCGCGCCAGGCGGCGGTAGTAGTCCAGTCCCTCGTCGCGTAGCGGATCGAGTTCGTTAACGGAGATGACGTGTGGGGGCATGCCGCTCAAGTCCTCATCCGTGGCGACGCCCGGCCAGCAGGCGGGGTCGTCGGAGTGGGCATACTCGGGGTCGTAGACCGACGCCAATACCGCGAGCTGCTGACAACTGATGAAGTAGCCGTCGTTTTCTCTCATCGACGGAAACTCCTCCGGTTGTTCCAGCCACCGGTTGGAGATGTAGGGACACTGGGCGTACGCGCCGGCGATTTCGTGCAGCCAACCCTCACGTTTGGCCTTGTGCGTGACCGCCAGCGTGAGGTTGCCGCCACCCGATTCTCCGGACACGATCAGGTGAGTGATGCCGAGTTGCTCGCGGTTCGCGAACACCCAACGAACCGCGGCGGCGCAGTCGTTCAGCCCGGCGGGATGTGGATGAACGCCCAATTTGCCGCCCGAGTTGCGGAATTCGACGCCGATGACGACAAGCCCTGTGGCAGCCAGGCATTCGCGTCCGCGCATGATTGCGGTGTCGGCGGCGCTGAGGATGGCCATGCCGCCGCCGTGCAGGTGCGCGACGCACGGCAGGCCCACGGCGGTGTCGGGCCGGCTGACATACAGCGTCAGGTCTTGGCCGTCGCCGCCCGGGATTGTGACGGTCGTGGTTGTCACTCCTTCGGCGATCGGCATTGCTTGTGCGAACGCCTCGAATACCGTGCCGATCATTTCTTCGGTCTCGGCGGTGAAGGCCAGCCGATCCTCGAGTGGCGAGTCAACGGTCACCGGCAGTTGGGGCAGGAGAGCGTCAATGCCGAACGGCGCGAAAGCCGCGAGCATTCGGGGGTCGGAGCGTGGATCGGTTCCGAGTGAGCAATCGGGATTGGCGAGTCGACCGTCGGGCATGACGCAAATCCTAGATCCGCGGCTAAGCCGGCTTCAGCCGAAAGACGGGGATACGACGGCCGCCTGTCTTCAGACGGTAGTCGCCCCAACCGGCGTAGACCTGCTCCGCCAACCCGTAGAGGCGGGCGTAGTCATCGGGGTCGGTCACCTCACTCGCCAAGAACTTCTCGCCACCCAATTTGCATTCAGAGTGCGCCTTCAGGTTGAAGTACCACCCAGGGTGCTTCGGTCCACCGTAATTGGATGCAATCACGATGGCGTCGGTGCCATCGTGGAAGTAGTTGACCTGATGCTCTCGCGGCTGACCCGATTTAGCGCCGGTAGTCACCAGCGGCGCGGTAGCCAGCACGCCAAGGAACGCTGGATAGCGCCCGCCGGTTGCGCGATATAACCACGGGTCAATGTGAGAGAAAAGGTGGCGCGTCGAGAACTCTCCCGACCGCGAACGAATGAATCTTTCGACGGCCGTATACCAGCGGCCGTGCTTCTTACGGGGATCCACATAACGCAGCGGCATGCATCGCACCATACGCCCGAGCACGCCGGTGGATCGGCCATCGGTTCGCCGCGCTTCATGGCCGATCCGCGCCCGCGAGCAAATGCTCAGGGATGCCATGAGATGCCCAGCACGCCATGATTGGGGTGTGATCCAGACAGCATCGTCGCGGAAACCGTCAGGGATTCCCGCGACGATGCGCGCTGCCGTGCTCGTCGCAGCCGGTCGAATTGAGCTGCAGGAGCGTCCTGTCCCTAAGCCGGGACCCGGCGACGTCCTGATCCGCGTCGGCTCGGTCGGGGTGTGCGGATCAGACACGCACTACTATCGCGAGGGCAGGATCGGCGACTTCGTTGTCTCCTCGCCCCTGGTCCTCGGCCACGAGGCTGCGGGCACCATCGTGGCGGTCGGGCAGGGCGTGCTACCGCAGCGAGTCGGTCAACGCGTGTCCATCGAACCGCAGCACCCCGACCCGAACAGTGACGAAGCGCGGCGCGGCGACTACAACCTCTGTCCGCGCATGCGCTTCTTCGGCACCCCACCGGTGGACGGCGCGCTGTGCGACTACGTGACGATCGGGTCGGCGTTCGCGCATCCGGTGCCCGACTCGGTGTCCGATGACGCCGCAGCGCTGTGCGAGCCACTGTCGGTCGGAATCGCCGCGATCAGGAAGGCGGCGGTCACTGGCGGCTCACGGGTGCTGATTGCCGGCGCCGGCCCGATCGGCATCGTGACCGCGCAAGTCGCCCGCGCGTTCGGCGCCACCGACGTCGTCGTCACCGAAATCGACCCACAGCGGCGCGCGCTAGCCACCGGATTCGGGGCGACCGCCTCGCTAGACCCCCGCGTCGACGACCTGTCCGACTTGGCGGTGGACGCATTCATCGACGCATCAGGCGCACCGACCGCCGTGGCGAGCGGACTGGCCGCGGTCCGCCCCGCCGGGCGTGCTGTGCTGGTCGGTATGGGCGCGGCCACGATGGAGCTTCCCGTGCAGCTGATACAGAACCGCGAGCTGACGCTGACCGGCGTGTTCCGGTATGCGAGCACGTGGCCGACCGCAATCGCGTTGATCCGCTCTGGGCTGGTGGAGCTGGATGCGATGGTGACAGCGCGCTACCGATTAGAGGAAACGGCCGAGGCGCTCGAGTCCGACCGAGTGCCCGGCAACATCAAATCGATCGTCGAGGTGGCACGGTCGTGAAGCTAGGAGCGCAGTAATCGTGACTCTGGTTGCGGGCATCGACTCGTCCACCCAGTCGTGCAAGGTGCTGGTGTGTGACGCCGACACCGGCCAGGTGGTCCGCGAGGGCCGTGCCGCCCACCCCAATGGCACCGAAATCGACCCGGCCGCATGGGAATCCGCCGCAGCGGAGGCGATCGCTGCGGC
>DATIOT010000398.1:0-3794 GCA_035472875.1 Mycobacterium sp. | reverse complement strand
GTATTGATTTAAATGGCCTTTCCGTTGGCGGGAACCGGAATCGCGCCGCCCCAGGGCCCGGTTTTCAATGAACTCAATGCCTTAACCCGCCGCGCGTACATGCAGACGGTGGTGGTGCAGCTCTACTTCTCGAGCCCCGCGCTGTTTATGCTGATGGGCGCGGCGCAGCGCGCCGCTGGTGGTCTGAACCAGATCACCGCACCGGTCCAGGGCCAGGCGATGGTGCAGGGCCAGTGGGCGGGGTACGCCGGCAACTTCAACAAACCGCAGATCATCCCGGGCGTCCAACCCGCGCAGTGGATGCTCTCCTATTACACCGTGCCGATCCCACTGGTGATGGGTGAGGCGCTCATCCAGTCGACCGAGGCGATCGTCCCGATCCTCAACGTTCGAATGAACGACGTCTACGCGGTGATGGCGACCCAGTTCGCCACCGCGCTGTTCCAGAACAACCAGGCCAACAGCCTGATGCCGCAGGGCTTCTACGAAGCCTTCGACAACGGTGCCAACGTCCCGAGCTATGGCGGCATCAACCGCACCGCCGCCGGCAACCAGTTCTGGCAGGGCAACGTCATCAGCAATGTCGGCGCGAACAACACCCGCGCCGCCTGGTCGACGTACCTGATCCAGCAGACCAAGCTGGCCGGCGGCGAGATGGGCGACTTTGTCGTCATGTCGCCCGGCGATTTCGCGGTGCTCGCGGCGCAGTTTATCGGGACCGAGACGACGTTTGTTCGCCCGGGCGGCCCCTACACCGTCGACACCAACATTCGCAGCGGCTTCCCCAATGTCAATATCAACGGGGTGCCGTTCTTCCTCGACTATTACTGCCCGACCGGCACCGCGTATATCGCGAACAGCAAGTATTTCTCGATGTATGTCTCCGAAGATGCGCAGTGGGACTTCACCGGCTTCTATTCGCTGGTCCCATTAGGACAATTGGCAATGGTAGGAGTCGGCTACACCGGGTACAATATTATTTGTACAAAACCTAGCAGTGGTATGAGGCTTAGTGGTATTACTGGCGCTGCATTTTAATGTTACTTGCGAGAGCCAGGGCAATGATCGCCATGTCGTCATCGGTGCCGTCGCCTTTCAGTGCATTTACGGCATGCAAGACGAAACGGCAGTTGTCCTGTGTGTAGCCTAGTTCGGGGTGAATGCGGTCGATACTCGGCCAAAAGGATCGTGATGAGTGCTTTGGTTGTGCGCAGAGGAACGATAGGCCGGTCAGTTCGCAATGACCGGTCCACCGTTCCTGCGCCCAGGCGCTGTTCAGATCAAATGGAAGTCCCTTCTTCCTCGCGCGTGTTTTTGCTGATGCCAGCAGTGTCGACCACGGCGTTTGTTTTCGTATCGACTGGTATTGTGCCGCTCGTATGGGGGCTATTGTCTTGCGGTTTGCGGCGTAATTTGCCGTCGATCGCGCTCGGTTCTTTGCCATCCGAACGGGACTACGTTCGTATTGGCGCAAGTGTTCGGCGTTTGCCGCGCGTCACTCGCGGTTATGCACGTCGTTTTTGCACTTCCGTGAGCAAAATCGCCGCTTCGTTTTGGTCACCGAAACACTCACGGTGGCTCCGCAGCCTTCACACTGAAACTGGTGTTGGATGGGCGTCAACGCGCGGCACTCTCGCGGGATTTCCATTTTACCGGCAAGGACTTGCCGCACAAGGAGCTAATCGATGTTAGGAGGTTCGGGCATCGGCCTGCCGCCGCCGCAGGGGCTATGGTATCCGCTGCCGACGAATCAGGCTTATCAGCCCCTCGGCTCCGCCTTCATGGTCCCGGATGGGTCGGGGCTCTTTGTCCCGCCGGGTTGGTGGCTGGTTCGCACCGGGACGTACACGCAAATCCAGTGGCTCGACCCCGTGTCGGGTGTGTGGATCCCGTACACCGCGAGCGGCGTGGCGGTGGAGGTCAGCGTCAATTCGGATGGCGCAAACATCCGCCTCTTCAATCCGCACAGCACGCCCATCGGCGCGACCGTTACCGCCCAGGGCTCGGGCTATGCGCAGGCAACGACCATCGTCACGCCGAACGCGGGCACCTCGCAGTGGCGTGCCGTCGTCGGTGGCGCACTGGCGACGATCGTTGTCGGTAACAATCCGGTGGGACTCCTGGGGGGGTCAAACTTCACGATCCCACCCATTGTCGACATCCCGGCCCCGCCACCGGGCGGCGTGCAGGCGACCGCGCACGCGACGATTACCGCTGGTGCCGTGAGCGCGGTTACCCTCGATAACCCGGGAGCCGGCTATCTCAGCGCGCCAATACCGGTTATCCGACCGAGCCCCTTCGACCCGAATATCGGCTCGATCACCGTCCCAGCGTTGACGTCCACTCTCGGGTTTGTGGATCACGTCACCGCTGTCCTTCTCGTCAACGGCGGTCGCGAGCTGACCGGAGCCGAACAGACCGCATTTGCGCTCACCATCTCGGGGGCGGGCACCGGCGCAACCGCGACGGGGGTCTTCGTCGTGGATGCGACCGGCACCGTGGACAACACCGTGTATCTGCAGGCGATGGGCGGCGCTTTCTGATGTGGCGCTCGACGCTTACATCGCCCAGACCCGGTCCCTCCTAAACGACGTGGGTGGTGTCGAGTACACCACCCCCGACCTGACGATTTATATCAACGACGCCCGCGTGCAGATTGCCGGGGCGTCGGAATCGATCCGGCAGATCGGTCTGCTCGCTCTCACCGCCAACGTCCAGGCTTACAACTTCAACCTGTTCACCGGGCTGATGGCGGGCGTGCAGGGTGTGCTCGCGGTACGTAAGGCATCGGTTCGCACGCCGGCTGAATGGACCGAGATCTTCGACGTAGAATGGGAACGGTTCTGGTCGTTTCACTTAAGCGGCCCGGTTTCGCTGTCGACCGGCACGCCAGATACCTATAGCCAACTGCAACCGGGGATCGGTGGGCTGATTTATTTCTCACCGACGCCGCTGACCGGGTTCAACACGCGGGCCGACATCGTCGGTTACCCGATAAACCTCGCGGTCGATGCCGATCCGGAGGCACTCCCCTATCCGTGGACCGAGGCGGTGCAGTATTACGCCGCCTACCTCGCGCTTCTGAACGCGCAGCGCTACGCCGACGCCGACTCGATGCTGCAGCGCTACGACCTGTTCCAGACGCGCGCCACCCAGATGACGACGCCGACGACGCTGCCCGGCCAATACCCAGGTCAGGGCGGCGCGGCGGTCGCGGGCGAGGCGCGCCCGATTACGGCGCAGCGCGGAGGGCCGGGCTGATGCTCTTCCAGTACCGGCTGCAGACCGAGCGGTTGATGATGGACACCCGCCAGGTGCGCCTCAACCTCAAGGACATCGACTTTTATATCAACGACGCCCGGGTGCAGATCGCGCTCGCCGCCGAGTGCCTGCGCCAGCCGGCGACGATGACCATGATTGTGGGGCAGCAGCCTTACCCCTTCGCCGGGATGACGCTGGTCGCCGCGCCGAACGCGCCGGTCGGCCTCGGTGGTGTCGCTAACGTGCGGGTGGCGCGGCTCGCGCTCTTCAGCGGCGGCAACCGCCGACTCGAGATGCGCAGTTGGGAGTGGTTCGACACGTACTGGCTATCGCGCATCGCACCGGTCGCCGGCCCACCGCAGATTACCGCGCGGCTCCAGCCCGGCCTCACCGGCACGCTGTGGTTTGCGCCGCCGCCCGACGATGTCTACCCGATCACCATCGACGCGGTCGCCTACCCGTCGCCGCTGGTCTTCGACAGCGACCCCGAGGCGCTGCCGAGCCCGTGGACGGACGCGGTGCCGTTCTTCGCC
>DATIOT010000397.1:0-5780 GCA_035472875.1 Mycobacterium sp. | reverse complement strand
CGCACCATCGCGACAGCATCCTTCTCCGCCTGCGGCAGCGCGAATAAACGCCGCGCCGCCGCCATCACGCGGCGAGTCAGCTCGCCGGATACGCCATGACCGGTCAGGTAGAAGAAGCCCACCTCGTGGGCCGCCTCGCGCAGGCGTTCCCGCAGTTGGCCAGGAGAGTGGCGCAGGTCCACTTCGGGGAGCGCCGTGACGGTCGACACAATTGCCACCTACCCATTATCGTCGCAGGTGAAGCGGTATGCGATGGTCTCGATCAGCGGGAACCCAACCAGTTGGTTTATTAGGCAATGAAATTTAGCTCACACTCGGTTGCGCCGGGTTACCGATGGGTATAGCTTAACGGTGTTACTGGTGGGTAACTTAGCCCTAGTACCCAACCACAAGTGGCAGTTCTCATCGAGGAGGAACCAGTGAGCCACTACAAGAGCAACGTCCGCGACCAGGTATTCAACCTGTTCGAGGTGTTGGGCGTTGACAAGGCATTAGGCCAAGGCGAGTACAGCGACCTGGACGCCGACACCGTACAAGAAATGTTGAACGAGATCAGCCGACTGGCCGAGGGGCCGGTCGCGGAGTCGTTCGTCGAGGGCGACCGCAACCCGCCGGTTTTCGACCCGCAGACCCACTCGGTGACGCTGCCGGAAAATTTCCAGAAGTCGGTCCAGGCGGTGCAGGAAGCCGGTTGGGACAAGGTCGGCATCGAAGAGGAGCTCGGCGGCATGGCGATGCCCAAAGCGCTCGTATGGGCGCTGCACGAGCATCTGCTCGGCGCCAACCCGGCCGTGTGGATGTACGGTGGCGGTGCCGGCTTCGCCAACATCTTCTACAAGCTGGGCACCGAAGAGCAGAAGAAGTGGGCGGTCATCGCCGCCGAGCGCGGCTGGGGCGCCACCATGGTGCTGACCGAGCCCGACGCCGGTTCGGACGTCGGTGCGGGCCGCACCAAGGCCGTCAAGCAGGACGACGGCTCGTGGCACATCGACGGTGTGAAGCGCTTCATCACCTCGGGTGACTCGGGCGACCTGTTCGAGAACATCTTCCACCTGGTGCTGGCCCGCCCCGAGGGCGCCGGCCAAGGCACCAAGGGTCTGTCGCTGTTCTTCGTGCCCAAGTTCCTGTTCGACTTCGAGACCGGTGAGATCGGCGAGCGCAACGGTGTTTTCGTCACCAACGTCGAGCACAAGATGGGCCTGAAGGCCTCGGCCACTTGTGAGCTGTCGTTCGGCCAGCACGACGTGCCCGCCAAGGGCTGGCTGGTCGGCGAGGTGCACAACGGCATTGCGCAGATGTTCGATGTGATCGAGCAGGCCCGCATGATGGTCGGCACCAAGGCGATCGCCACCCTGTCGACCGGTTACCAGAACGCGCTGGAATACGCCAAGTCCCGCGTGCAGGGCGCCGATATGACCCAGATGACCGACAAGACCGCACCACGGGTGACCATCACGCATCACCCCGACGTGCGCCGGTCGCTGATGACCCAGAAGGCCTACGCGGAGGGTCTGCGTGCGCTGTACCTCTACACCGCGACCTTCCAGGACTCGGCGGTCGCCGAGGCGCTGCACGGTGTGGACGCCAACCTGGCTGTCAAGGTCAACGACCTGATGCTGCCGGTGGTCAAGGGTGTGGGTTCCGAGCAGGCCTACGCGAAGCTGACCGAGAGCCTGCAGACGTTCGGTGGGTCCGGCTTTTTGCAGGACTACCCGATCGAGCAGTACATCCGTGACGCCAAGATCGACTCGCTTTACGAGGGCACCACGGCCATCCAGGCGCAGGACTTCTTCTTCCGCAAGATCGTCCGCGACAAGGGTGTGGCGCTGGCCCACGTGTCGGGTGAGATCCAGGAGTTCGTCGACAGCGAGTCCGGCAACGGCCGGCTGAAGACCGAGCGTGAGTTGCTCGGCAAGGCCCTCGCCGATGTCCACGCCATGGCGGCCAGCCTGACCGGCTACCTGATGGCGGCCCAGGAGGACGTCACCAGCCTCTACAAGGTGGGCCTGGGCTCGGTGCGCTTCTTGATGAGCGTGGGTGACCTGGTCATCGGCTGGTTGCTTCAGCGCCAGGCCGCGGTGGCGGTGCAGGCCCTCGACGCCGGAGCCAGTGGCGACGAGCGGTCCTTCTACGAGGGCAAAATCGCGGTGGCATCGTTCTTCGCGAAGAACTTCTTGCCGCTGTTGGCCAGCACCCGCGAGGTGATCGACATGCTGGACAACGACATCATGGAGCTCGACGAAGCCGCCTTCTAACGGCTCGAGCAAGATCCCCCGCTTCCACAGCGAAGCGAGGGATCTTGTGTTTTGGGGCTTTCAAAAGACCGCCGCTGGATCCCCTCATTCCAGCGGCGGCCCTTTTCATACGCCAGTCCTTCGCTCGCGGACCGGCGGTCGATTTAGGGATGCCCCGCATTGCCGTCGGGGTCGGGGGGTCAGACCACAACACGGGGCTATCCGCAGTTTCGGATACCCACCGGCTGGCGTTACTAACCGGCAGTGGCGGAAATCATTCGCACTGCCGGGCCGAGCTTCGGGGGTGAGGCCGGCTGATGGCCGGCGGGTCAGGCCTCCAAAATCGCGGCCACGCCCTGGCCGCCGGCAGCGCAGATCGAAATCAGCCCGCGCACCGGTCCGTCACCTTTGCGCTCGGCCTTCTTCTCGGCAAGTTGTTTGGCCGTCTGAGCGAGAATCCGCCCGCCCGTAGCGGCAAACGGGTGGCCGGCGGCCAATGACGAGCCGTTGACATTGAGCTTGGAGCGCTCGATCGACCCGAGCGCGGCGTCGAGACCCAGCCGCTCCTTGCAGTACTCCTCGGACTCCCACGCCTTCAGATGCGTCAGCACCACCGAGGCGAACGCCTCGTGGATTTCGTAGAAGTCGAAATCCTGCAAGCTCAGCCCGTTGCGGGCGAGCAGCCTGGGTACCGCGTAGGTCGGCGCCATCAACAGGCCGTCACGTCCGTTGACATAGTCGACCGCGGCGGTCTCGGCGTCCACCAAATAGGCCAGCGGAGTCAACGAATGTTCGGAGGCCCACTGTTCGCTGGCCAGCAAGGCGACCGAAGCGCCGTCGGTCAGCGGAGTCGAGTTGCCCGCCGTCATCGTCGCGTCACCGGCCTTCACGCCAAAAACCGGGCGCAGCGTGGCGAGCTTTTCGACGCTGGCGTTGGCCCGCAGATTGTCGTCGCGGTACAGCCCCAGAAACGGCGTGACCAAGTCGTCGAAGAAACCGCGATCGTAGGCGGCGGCCGTGTTGCGATGGCTGGCGACTGCCAGCTCGTCCTGATCGACGCGTTTGATCCCCATCTGTTTGGCGGTGATGGCGGCGTGCTCCCCCATCGACAGCCCGGTGCGCGGCTCACTGTTGGCGGGGATTTCGATACCGAGGGTGGCGGGCAGCATGCCCACCAGCTTCAACCGTTGGACGTTGGACTTGGACCGGCGCAACTTCAGCAGGGTGCGGCGCAGGTTGTCGCCCAGGCCGATCGGCGGGTCAGAGGTGGTATCCACCCCGCCGGCGGCGGCCACGTCGTAGCGGCCCGACGCGATGCCGTCGGCTGCGGCAATCGCCGCCTGCAGTCCGGTGCCGCAGGCCTGCTGAATGTCAAATGCCGGCGTGTACGACGACAACTCGGAACCCAGCACGCATTCGCGTGTCAGGTTGAAGTCGCGGCTGTGCTTGAGCACAGCACCGCCGACTATCACGCCCAGGCGTTTGCCAGTCAGTCCGAACCGGTCCACCAGTCCACCCAGAGCGGCGGTGAACATGTCCTGGTTGGACGCCTCGGCGTAGGCGCCGTCCGATCTTGCGAACGGGATGCGATTGCCACCCAGCACGGCGACTCGTCGCCTGGACTCAGATTTTGCAGGGGCCACGTTTATCTCCGGTTATCAGTTTGGATCGGCCATTGACCGCCATACTACCCACTGTTCTGACACTCCTTACTCTGCAGTAAGTTCGTGGTCGATACGGTTGGCTTATACGGCACGTTCGACCTAGAAAGAAAACGGAAGGCAGCTCAGTGGCTCCCAATCGTTCGTCCGATCTGTTCTCCCAGCTTGTCAACTCCGGGCCCGGGTCGTTTATGGCAAAACAACTTGGCGTTCCGCAACCGGAGCCCCTTCGCCGCTACCGGCCCGGGGATCCGCCACTGGCCGGATCCCTGCTGATCGGAGGTGAGGGCAGGGTTGTCGAGCCGCTGCGCGCGGCGCTGGAAAAGGACTACGACCTGGTGGGCAACAACCTGGGCGGCCGCTGGGCCGACCAATTCGGCGGACTGGTTTTCGACGCCACCGGCATCACGGCGCCGGCCGGACTCAACGCGTTGCACGACTTCTTCACCCCCCTGCTGCGCAACCTGGGCCACTGCACGCGCGTCGTGGTCGTCGGCACCACGCCCGACGCCGCCGCCAGCACCGACGAGCGGATCGCGCAACGCGCGCTGGAGGGCTTCACCCGCTCGCTGGGCAAGGAACTGCGCCGCGGCGGCACCGTGGCGCTGGTGTACCTGTCGCCGGACGCCAAACCGGCCGCGACCGGCCTGGAATCCACCATGCGGTTCATCCTGTCGGCCAAGTCGGCGTACGTCGACGGCCAGGTCTTCTATCTCGGGGCGGCCGACTCCACGCCACCGCCCGACTGGGAGCGGCCGCTGGACGGCAAGGTCGCCATCGTGACCGGTGCCGCCCGTGGAATCGGTGCAACGATCGCTGAAGTGTTCGCCCGTGACGGCGCCCGGGTGGTCGCTATCGACGTGGAGTCCGCTGCCGAGGCCCTGGCCGAAACCGCCAGCCGGGTCGGGGGCACCGCGTTGTGGCTCGATGTCACCGCGGACGATGCCGTCGAGAAGATCACCGAACACCTGCGCGACCACTACGCCGGGCACGCCGACATCCTGGTCAACAATGCCGGTATCACCCGCGACAAGCTGCTGGCCAACATGGATGATGCCCGATGGGACGCCGTCTTGGCCGTCAATCTGCTCGCCCCGCAACGACTTACCGAAGGGCTGATCGGCAACGGTAGTATCGGCGAAGGGGGCCGGGTGATCGGCTTGTCGTCGATGGCCGGCATCGCGGGCAACCGCGGGCAGACGAACTACGCCACCACGAAGGCCGGGATGATCGGGCTCACCCAGGCACTGGCACCGGGACTATACGAAAAGGGCATCACGATCAATGCCGTGGCACCGGGATTCATCGAAACCCAGATGACTGCGGCAATCCCGCTGGCCACCCGCGAGGTGGGCCGCCGAATGAACTCGTTGCTACAGGGCGGCCAGCCGGTCGACGTCGCAGAGACCATCGCCTACTTCGCCAGTCCGGCGTCAAACGCGGTGAGCGGCAATGTTATTCGGGTATGCGGCCAGGCCATGCTGGGCGCATAGGTTCGAGGAGAACGCAATGAACCAGCCAAGCGGCCTGCGAAACATGCTGCGCGCGGCAGCCGGGGCATTACCGTTGGTGTCCCGTGGGGACCAGCTGCCCAGCCGCACAGTAACCGTCGAGGAATTACCCATCGACCACACGAACGTGGCCGAGTACGCGGCGGTCACCGGCCTGCGCTACGGCAACAACGTGCCGCTGACCTACCCGTTTGCGTTGACCTTTCCCGCGATGATGTCGCTGGTGACTGGGTTCGACTTCCCTTTCGCCGCAATGGGATCGATACACACCGAGAACCACATCACGCAGTACCGGCCGATCGCGGTCACCGACACGGTCGGTGTGCGCGTGCATGCCGAGAACCTCCGCGAGCACCGCAAGGGCCTGCTGGTCG
>DATIOT010000396.1:0-6012 GCA_035472875.1 Mycobacterium sp. | reverse complement strand
GCCATCAGCCTGGTGGTGTTGCAACTGCTGGCCTCGCTGGCCCTGTTGCGCAGTCTGTACGTGATCCTGGGTTGGCGGCCGGTGCTGCTCGTAGCGCTGACCTTCGCGCTGTTCACTCCGCTGGGCGTGCCCGGGTTCGCCTGGTGGGCGGCCGCCCTGAACTCGCTGCCGATGCTGGCGGCGCTGGCCTGGGTGTGCGCCGACGCGATCCTGCTGGTCCGCACCCGCAACCAGCGCTACGCGCTGACCGGCGTGTTGGTCTACTTCGGCGGGCTGCTGTTTTTCGAGAAGGCCGCGGTAATCCCGTTCGTGGCCTTCGCTGTGGCCGCCCTGCTGTACCACGTGCGAGGTGATCGGGCGGCGCTGCGGACGGTGTGGGTGGCCGGCGTCCGGTTATGGATCGCGTCGCTGATACTGACCGTTGGCTGGATAGCGCTTTATCTGGCGGTGGTCAATCAGCAGCGCTGGAGTTCCGACCTGGCGATGACGTGGGATCTGCTGGCCCGATCGATCACTCACGGGATCGTGCCGGGTCTGGCCGGCGGACCGTGGCACTGGAACCGCTGGGCACCGGCCTCGCCCTGGGCCATGCCCCCGCCGCTGGTGATGGCGCTCGGCTGGCTGGCGCTGATCGGGGTGCTTGCGCTGTCGCTGATCCGCAAACAACGCGTCGGGCTGGTGTGGCTGACTGCGGCCGGCTACACCGTCGCCTGCCAGGTGCCGATCTATCTGATGCGGTCTTCCGGCCAGACCGCCCTGGAGCTCGCCCAAACCCTGCGGTATCTGCCGGATCTCGTCGTCGTGCTGGCGCTGCTGGCTGCCGTCGCGCTGAGCGCTCCGAACCGGGACCCTGAAGTGAGCCTGTCTCGCTGGCTGGACGCATCGCGGCGGCGGGCAGTTGTGATCACAGGTTTGGCGTTGTTCGTGGCCAGCAGCCTGTACTCGACGGCGACGTTTCTGACCAGCTGGCGCGACAACCCCGCCCAGCCCTATCTGCAGAATGCCCGGGCCGGTTTGGCCGCCGCGCACGCGGCCTCGAATGCACCGCTGCTCGATCAGGAGGTCGACCCGCTGGTGCTGCAACGATTGGCCGCGCCGGAGAACCTGGCCAGTCACATGTTCGCCCTGTTGCGGGACAGACCGGAATTCGCCACGGCGACAACGCAATTGCGCATGCTGGACAGCTCGGGACGACTGATCGATGCGAGAGTGACCTGGGTCAGGACCATCGTGCCGGGGCCTACGCCGCAGTGCGGCTATTTCGTGCAACCGGAAAAGCCGGCGCGCCTGATCCTCGACGGGCCGCTGCTGCCCGCCGACTGGACCGTCGAACTCAACTACCTGGCTAACACTGATGGCTCGATGACGCTGTCGCTGACGCAAGGGCCCGATGTCAAAGTTCCGGTGCATCCGGGACTCAACCGGGTCTTCGCCCGGCTACCGGGCGCCGGCGACGCGATCACCGCGCGAGCCGACACCACCGCCCTGGCCTTGTGTATCGCGTCGGGCCCGGTCGGATTTCTGGCACCGACCTAGCGTGCACGCAGGGCGAAAAAAATTGGAGCCGCCTGGGGGAGTCGAACCCCCGACCTATTCATTACGAGTGAATCGCTCTACCGACTGAGCTAAGGCGGCATATCGTCGCGCCGGGCGGCACGAGTCTACGGCAGGCGGCCCGAGCCGCCCAACCTGCCAGGCGAAGTCAGTGGCTCAGTTGTTGGCCGATGGTCGCGACCATGGCGTCGACGGCGAACTTGGGTTTGACGTTGATCGCCAGCGCTTCGCGGCACTCCAGCACCGCCTCGATGCAGCGCAGCAGCCGCTCCGGCGCGGCGTGCGCGGCCAGCGCCACCACCCGGTCGGCCATGTCCGGATGGTTGGCCCGCACGCCGTCGGCATTGGCCGACACCACCAGCGCATCACGGAAGTAGGTCGCCAGGTCGATCAGTGCCCGGTCCAACGCATCGCGCGACGCACGGGTCTGACGGGACTTCTGCCGTCGCTCAAGATCTTTGATCGCTCCCGTGGCACCACGCATGGTCCCGCCGGTGCCCTTACCGGTGCCGCCGGCCCCGAGCGCCGTCCGCAGCTCTTCGGTTTCGGCCTCGGCACGATCCGCGGTCAGCACGACCGCCTCGGTTTCGGCCGCGGCCACCAACTCTTCGACGGCGGCGTAGGCGCGTGACGGGGTGGCCGCGTCGCGCACCAGTCCCAGCGCCCGCTCCCGTCGCTGCCGGGCCTCCGGGTCGGTTGCCAGCCGGCGCGCCCGCCCTACATGACCACCGCTGACCGACGCCGCCCAGTTCGCGGTGTCTGCGGCCAGGCCGTCGCTGTCGACGAGTACCCGGGCGATCGCCTCGGTCGACGGAGTCACCAAAGCGATATGCCGACACCGGGATCGCAGCGTGACCGCGATGTCCTCGGGATCCACCGACGGCGCGCACAGCAGGAACACCGTCGACGGCGGTGGCTCCTCGACAACCTTCAGCAGAGCGTTCGCGGCACCTTCGGTCAACCGATCAGCGTCTTCGATCAGCACGATCTGTCGGTGTCCCGTGGTCGGACGGCGCGACGCAATCTGCACTATGGCGCGCATCTCATCCACGCCGATCGACAGGCCTTCCGGAATCACCCGCCGCACGTCGGCGTGGGTGCCGGCCATCGTCGTCGTGCAGGCCCGGCAGCGCCCACACCCCGGCTCCCCATCGGCAGTGCATTGCAATGCGGCCGCGAAACACAGCGCCGCGACCGAGCGCCCGGAACCGGGTGGGCCGGTGATGAGCCAGGCATGTGTCATAGTCCCGTCGTCCGAACCGCTGTGATCGAGATCACCACGAGCCGCTTTGGCGGCGGCGCGCAGCGCGGCCCCCACCGATCCTGGCCTACCAGCCGCGTAAACACTCCGGACATCACCGGCAACACTAGTGAGACCGGCGGACAGATACCGACCGGCCACCATATCGCGACAATTCCGTTACCTTTCCGGGTATTTGGCCAGCATCGGGCGACTTGCCGAAGCATTTATAGGTTTCCAACAAGTCCCTGCTGACCGATACGGTGGATTGGTGGCAACCGCGGCAGCACTGCCCGGGCGAATCAGCGCATTCGTCCGGTGGGTGGTGCGCACCCCGTGGCCGCTCTTCTCGCTGAGCATGTTGCAGGCCGACATCATCGGCGCGCTCTTCGTGCTCGGCTTCCTCCGCTACGGCCTGCCGCCGCAGGACCGTATTCAACTGCAGGATCTGCCGACGCTCAACCTGGCGATCTTCGCAACCTCACTGGTCGCCTTGTTCATCGCCTGGTTCGTGGTCGACCTCAAACTACTGATGCCGGTTTTCCGATGGCAGCGCCGCGACAATATGCTCGCCGAGGCTGATCCGGCTGCCACCGAACTGGCCCGTAGCCGTGCCTTGCGCATGCCCTACTACCGCACGCTGAGCAGCATGCTGTCCTGGTGCATCGGCGGTGTGGTGTTCATCATCGCCAGCTGGTCGGTGGCCAGGTACGCGGCGCCCGTCGTGACGGTCGCCACCGCACTGGGCGCGGCCGCGACCGCGATCATCGGCTACCTGCAGTCCGAGCGGGTGCTGCGGCCGGTGGCCGTCGCCGCCCTGCGCAGCGGGGTGCCGGAGAACGTCAAGGCGCCGGGCGTCATCGTGCGGCAGATCCTGACCTGGACGCTGTCCACTGCCGTGCCGCTGCTGGCGATCGTGCTTGCCGTGGTGGCCGACAAGGCTTCCCTGCTGCATGCTGCACCGGAAAAGTTGTTCAATCCCATCCTGTTGCTGGCGTTGACGGCGTTGGGCGTGGGGTTCGTCAGCACCCTGCTGGTGGCCATGTCGGTCGCCGACCCGCTGCGTCAGCTCCGCTGGGCGCTGAGCGAGGTGCAGCGCGGCAACTACAACGCGCATATGCAGATCTACGACGCCAGCGAACTGGGCTTGCTGCAAGCCGGTTTCAACGACATGGTGCGCGACCTGTCCGAGCGGCAACGGCTGCGTGACCTGTTCGGTCGCTACGTCGGCGAAGACGTGGCCCGCCGGGCTTTGGAGCGCGGCACCGAGTTGGGCGGGCAGGAGCGCGACGTCGCGGTCCTGTTCGTGGACCTGGTCGGCTCTACTCAGCTGGCCGCGACGCGACCGCCCGCCGAGGTGGTCCATCTGCTCAACGAGTTCTTCCGGGTGGTGGTGGACACCGTGGGCCGGCATGGCGGGTTCGTCAACAAGTTCCAGGGCGATGCTGCGCTGGCGATCTTCGGCGCACCGATCGAGCACCCGGACGCGTCCGGCGGCGCACTGGCAGCCGCCCGCGAGCTGCACGACGAACTCCTCCCAGTGATCGGTTCCGCGGAGTTCGGCATCGGAGTGTCGGCCGGTAGGGCCATCGCCGGCCACATCGGCGCGCAGGCCCGCTTCGAGTACACGGTGATCGGCGACCCGGTCAATGAGGCCGCACGGCTTACCGAGCTGGCCAAGCTCGAGGCCGGGCACGTGCTCGCGTCGGCGATAGCGGTCAGCGGCGCGCTGGACGCCGAAGCCTTGTGCTGGGATGTCGGCGAGGTCGTCGAGCTGCGTGGGCGCTCCGCACCTACTCAGCTGGCCCGGCCGCTGAATCTGGCCGCCCCTGCAGAGGGGCCCGCCGAAGGGGCCACCCCCGAAGAAGTGTCCAGCGAAATAATGTGATCAGCCCGCGCCGTTGCCGACGAGCTAACTACGCTTGGCGGCCTTCTTCGCAGGTGCCTTGCGGGCGGTCCTCCTGGCGGGCCGTTTGGCCGGGCCCCGGGCCCGTCGGTCGGCCAGCAGTTCGGCTGCGCGCTCGTCGGTGATCGACAAAACGTCGTCGCCCTTGCGCAGGCTCGCGTTGGTCTCGCCGTCGGTGACGTATGGCCCAAATCGGCCGTCCTTGATGACCATCGGCCTGCCCGACGCCGGGTCTGTTCCCAGTTCCCGCAGCGGTGGCGCCGAAGCACTTTGTCGGCCAGACCGTTTCGGCTCAGAGTAGATCTTCAACGCCTCGTCGAGCGTGATGGTGAACATCTGGTCTTCGGTCGTCAGCGAGCGAGAATCTTTGCCGCGCTTAAGATATGGGCCATAGCGTCCGTTCTGCGCGGTGATCTCCTCACCCGATGCGGGGTCCACACCGACAAGTCGGGGCAGCGACAACAGCTTGAGAGCATCCTCGAGAGTGACCGTCTGCAGGTCCATACTGCGAAGCAGGGAACCGGTCCTGGGTTTGGGACCGGTGGACTTCTTGCCCTTCTTGGTCCCTTGAGCGCCACCAGCCGAGTCGCCATTCATGTCGGCAGGGGGCTCCGGCAAGATCTCGGTCACGTACGGCCCGTACCGGCCGTCTTTGGCGACTATCTCGTGGCCGGTTTCTGGGTCCACGCCCAGCAGGCGTCCCTCTTGCGGTGTGGCGAAGAGCTCTTCGGCCACCTCCAGCGTCAGCTCGTCCGGGGTCAGTGAGCCATTGAGGTTGGCCCGCTGCGGCGTGGGCTCGCCATCGTCGTTGGTTACCAACCGTTCCAGGTAGGGCCCGTTCTTACCGACCCGAACATAGACGGGGCGGCCCTGTGCATCGTCAAACAGCTTGATGGAGTTGACTTCTCGAGCGTCGATGCCTTCGAGGTTGACGCCGACGAGCTTCTTGAGACCACCGGATCGGGCTATCGAGTGGGGCACTCCATGGTCGCCGCCGAAGTAGAAGGCATTGAGCCAGTTGGTGCGCTGCTCGTTGCCCGAAGCGATCGCGTCGACCTCGTCTTCCATCGCTGCGGTGAAGCCATAGTCGACGAGCCGGCCGAAATGTTGCTCCAGCAGACCCGTGACGGCGAACGCGACCCATGACGGCACCAGAGCGCTGCCCTTCTTGTGCACGTAGCCGCGGTCCTGGATGGTCTTGATGATCGACGAGTACGTCGACGGGCGGCCGATACCCAACTCCTCGAGCGCCTTGACCAGCGACGCCTCGGTGTAGCGCGGCGGTGGGTTGGTGGCGTGGCCGTCGGGGGTG
>DATIOT010000395.1:0-1608 GCA_035472875.1 Mycobacterium sp. | reverse complement strand
GTCTTGTCTGTGCTGGCGCTGGCCGTAGGTGTTGCGGTTGGGACCCGGCTGTCGCCGCGGGTGATCCAACGCCGCCAACGAGTGACCACCGAGTGGACCGGCATCACCGTCGCACAGATGCTGCAACGCATCGTGGCGCTGATGCCGCTGGGCGTCGCGGTGGTGGATTCCCATCGCGACGTCGTCTATCTCAACGATCGGGCCAGGGAATTGGGCTTGGTGCGCGATCGGCAGCTCGACGATCAGGCCTGGCAGGCCGCGCAGCAGGCGCTGAGTGGCATTGACGTCGAGTTCGACCTGCAGCCGGGTAAACGCCAGAGCAATAGCCGGTCCGGGCTGTCGGTGCACGGGCAAGCCCGGCTGCTCAGCGAAGAAGATCGCCGGTTCGCCGTGGTCTTCGTCCACGACCAGTCCGACTATGCCCGCATGGAGGCGACGCGGCGCGACTTCGTGGCCAATGTCAGCCACGAGCTCAAGACGCCGGTTGGCGCGATGGCTCTGCTCGCCGAGGCCCTGCTGGCTTCGGCGGATGACTCCGACACCGTTCGCCGATTCGCCGAGAAGGTGCTCATCGAGGCCAACCGACTGGGGGACATGGTCGCCGAGCTGATCGAGCTGTCCCGGCTGCAGGGCGCCGAGCGGTTACCCAACGTCACCAATGTCGATGTCGATACCGTTGTGTCCGAGGCGATTTCGCGCCACAAGGTGGCTGCCGACAATGCAAAGATCGAGGTTCACACCGACGCGCCAAGCGGCTTGCGGGTGCTGGGGGACCAAACACTGCTGGTGACCGCGCTGGCCAACCTGGTTTCCAACGCGATTGCCTATTCGCCTCCGGGTTCGCCGGTGTCGATCAGCCGCCGCCGCCGCGGCGACAACGTCGAGATCGCCGTCACCGACCGGGGCATTGGGATCGCCCTGGAAGACCAGGAGCGGGTTTTCGAGCGGTTCTTCCGCGGGGACAAGGCGCGTTCGCGAGCCACCGGCGGCAGTGGGCTGGGGCTGGCAATCGTCAAACACGTCGCGGCCAACCACGACGGCAGCATCGGCGTTTGGAGCAAGCCGGGAACCGGATCGACGTTCACCTTGTCCATCCCGGCCTATCAGGGCAACGACGAGCAACAAGCCGAGCAACCACTGGGTCGTGAGGTGCGGCCCAACAGGTCCCAACGAGAGGAAGAGCTAAGTCGATGACAAGTGTGCTGATCGTGGAAGACGAGGAGTCGCTTGCCGATCCGCTGGCATTTCTCCTGCGCAAGGAGGGCTTTGAGGCCACGGTGGTGACCGACGGACCAGCGGCGCTCGCCGAGTTCGATCGGGCCGGCGCTGACATCGTGCTGCTCGATTTGATGCTCCCGGGAATGTCCGGCACTGACGTGTGCAAGCAGCTGCGTTCCCGTTCTAGCGTGCCGGTGATCATGGTGACCGCCCGGGACAGCGAGATCGACAAGGTGGTCGGCCTGGAGCTGGGCGCTGACGACTATGTGACCAAGCCCTATTCGGCGCGCGAGTTGATCGCCCGGATCCGGGCGGTGCTCCGCCGTGGCGGCGACGACGACTCCGAAATTAGCGACGGCGTCTTGGAGTCCGGTCCGGTGCGGATGGATG
>DATIOT010000394.1:0-3749 GCA_035472875.1 Mycobacterium sp. | reverse complement strand
TCCTGTCGGCGTCCCGGGTAGAAGAGGGTTGGCGACAGGTCTGCGACTCCGGCGGATTCTTGAACGGCGCAGCGCAATTCGACCCGCCCTTCTTCGGCCTCACCCATCACGAGGCGATGGTGATGCACCCGCAGCAGCGGGTCGCCCTGCGGGTGGCGTGGAAGGCGCTGGAGAACGCGGGGATCAATCCCGGGAAGCTCGAGGGCTCGGAGGGCGGCTGCTTCGTCGGGATGTCGATGACCGAGTACGGCTCACGCACGGCGGTGGCCGATGATTACACCGGATTCCGGACCGTCGGTATGGGACAATTGGGGGGCGCCGGCAGGATCTCGCACTGCCTTGGGCTGGTCGGCCCGTCCATATCTCTCGATTCGGCGTGCGCGTCGTCTTTGACCGCGGTGCAGCTGGCCGCCAACGCGGTTCAAATGGACGAGTGCGACTGGGCGCTTGCCGGCGCCGTGTGCGTTCTGGGAGAGCCGACGGCCTTCTACGAGTTCTCCCGGCTCAACGCCATTTCCGCGGACGGGCATTGCCGGGCCTACTCCGACGACGCCACCGGCACCGTGTGGGGCGAAGGCGTGGGAATGGTTGTCGTCGAACGCGAATCACGGGCACGACAACTCGGTCACCGGATCTACGGACGCATCTTGGCCATCCGCACCAACCACAACGGCAAAGGCAAGCCGATCCTGGTTCCCCGGACGCGGGCGCAGGCGCAGCTCGTCAGCAAGACGCTCGACGCGGCGGGAATCGATCCGGCCGACATCGGAATGATCGAAGGGCATGGCACCGCGACGCTGGCGGGCGATCCACAGGAATTAATCACCCTGTTCAAGACCTACGGTGCGGCCGGATCCGAGGCGCTGCTGGGCTCGATCAAATCGAACGCCGGGCATGCGCAAGCGGCGTCTGGAATGCTCGGGCTGACCAAGCTGCTGCTGGCCGGGCAGCATGGTCACATTCCGCCAACCCTCTTCTCGGACAACCCAGCCAAGACGGTGGACTGGGATTCGACGGGTCTGCGGCTGGCCACAAAACTGCACCCCTGGGAGCCGAAAGGTGGCATCCGCTACGGCGCCGCCTCGTCGTTCGGCGCCGGGGGCGCCAATGCGCACGCAATCATCGCCATGCCCGCGAGTTCCGGGGAGTGAGAAAGTGAGGCCTCTCACCTACCGGCTACCGGATGACAGCATTCCGGTTCTGGTGTCGGCGGATACCCCCGATCTGCTGCACGACGAGGCGGCGGCCCTGCTTTCTTATGCCACAGACCATCCCGAGGTGGCACCGCAAGAGATCGCCGACATGCTGTTCCGGACGCGGATCACCCGCCGGCACCGGGCCCTGGCCATGGTGGCCGACCGCGATGACTTGCTCGGCGCCCTGCGGGCGGTTCTCGACGGCGGTGAACATGCCGCGCTGGTTCGCACCGAAACCGCCGCTACGGCCCGGAAGCTCGCCTATGTCTTTCCCGGGCAAGGAGTCCAGCGGCCCGGGATGGGCCGGCTTTTCTATGAAGCGGTCCCCGCGTTCCGGGCCGAAGCAGATCGGTGCGCCGAGGCCTTCACGAGCCGGCTTGGCGACTCGCCGCTGGATTATCTTCTCGACGATCATCTTTCGGCCGAAGACAACGCGGGCACCGTCCAGCCGGCTCTGTTCACGCAGATGGTCGGGCTGGCCGCGATGTGGCGATCATTCGGGATTGCGCCGACCGTCACCATCGGCCACAGCCAGGGAGAGGTCGCCGCGGCCTACGTGTCCGGCACGATCACCTTGGTCGACGCCGTCAGCGTCGTCGGGATACGCGCGCGTGCCGCCGACGAGTTCGAATCCGGCGACTACGCGATGGCGGTCGTCGCCGCCGACCGCGACACGTGCGAGGACCTGCTGGCGCGTTGCTCGGGCTGGGCTCAGCTGTCGGTGATCAACTCACCAGGCATGGTGGGGATTTCGGGCGATCGGGAAACGGTCCAGAACATCGTCGACACGCTGACCGAGCGCGGCACATTCGCGCGAGTCATTCGCGTCCAATATCCCGCGCACACCAGCTTGATCAATGCGCTGGCCGAAAAGGTACGCGCGGCCACGCAGCGCGAACTGCAGAATCCGAAGTTCCTCGACGCCGACATCGACTGCCTGGGGGCAACTCTCGGCGGTCCCATCACGCGCGACCTGTCGCTCGACCAATACTGGTTCTGGAACCTGCGCAACACCGTTCGATTCGACAAGGCGATCGCCGCCGCGCTACCGCTCGGCATCGACACCTTCGTCGAACTGGCCGAGCATCCCACGCTGCAGCTGGCGATCCAAGAGAATCTCGCCACCCTGAACGGCGAAGACGAACGCGCCAGCATGGTGGTCGGCACCTCCACCCGAACGGCCACCGATCTAGGCGAGTTCACCCGCAACCTCGCGCAGCTGGCCGTTCACGACCTGGATTACCCGTGGGAGTGCCTAGGCTCCGAGCCCGACGGCCCCGCCCCGCTGCCGTTGCTCGATTTCCCGAACACCCGGATGAACGAGACCCGGCTGTGGCAGCTGTATCGCCCCGTCGTCCGCCAGACGGAGCCGGAGCCAGCTCCCGAACCCGTCCCTGAGACCACACCGGCGCGACTCTTCATCGAGGAGTGGGTACGGCTGTCACAGCGCGCGCTAGTACCACCCCGTGCCATCGGCATCGTTGATCACACCGGGGCCTGCGCGCAACTGGCCACCGCGCTGTGCCTGGCTGCCGGCGACGTTGGCGCCACCGCTCACCTGATTAGTGACGAAAGCAGCGGTATCAGAAGCGATTTCAATACGCTGGCGATACTCCTTCCGCAGTCGCCGAAACTGGACGACCGCGCGGCCGCAGCCGAGGTCGCGAGTTTCTTCTCCAACCGCACGTGGTGGCCAGGGCTCAACGACGCTATTACCGACTGCTGGCTGGTGACGGTGGGCGGTGAGGCGGTGGCTGCTGACGATGCGCCGCCAGATCTGGTGCACGCGGCAGCGAGTGCGGGCTTCCGCTGCATCGGCGCCGACCATCCGGGCGTGGGATTCAAACATCTCGATCTGCCGGCTGGATCGACAACGCTCGAAGCGGCGAACGGGACCCTCGCCGCCCTGCACACCGGGGACGAACCGGAGCTGGCGCTGCGCAACGGCGGCCTCTACGCGAAGCGGATCACCGAGGGCGATACAGTCCCCGGCCCCGATCCCGACGCCGCCCCACCTGAGCACGTGCTCATCGTTGGCGGCACCGGCAATCTCGGGCTCGAGTTCTGCGATCACTTCGCGCAGCGTGGCGCGCGCCGGGTCACGCTGCTAAGCCGATCGGGCGAGACCGCCACCTCGGTCGCAGATCGACTGCGGCAGATCCGTTCGGCCACAATGGCGGAGATCCGCGTCGCTCAATGTGACGTTGGTGACCAAGCGGCGGTGTCGCGACTGGCTGCCGAACATCACGACACCCCTGCAGATTTGATAGTCCATGCCGCGGTGGATTATTCGGCGATCGAACTAACCGACATCACAGTCGAGAAGGTCGACCAGGCGTTGCGCGCCAAGGTCGTCGGCATCTCACGCGTGCTCGAAACGTATCCCCGAACCGGCAACTGTCGCGTGCTTCTGTGCTCCTCGGCGCGGGCGACGATCGGCGGCCGCGGCCAGGTCGTCTACGCTGCGGCCAACCGAATGCTCGACGCCATGGCGTATCGACTACGAGCCGACGGTCTGGACTGCATTTCGGTGCAATGGGGGCAGTGGACAGT
>DATIOT010000393.1:0-1515 GCA_035472875.1 Mycobacterium sp. | reverse complement strand
CGTACCCAGCGGGCCGACGCGACGGCGTCGAGAACAGGATGAGTGGCAGGCGCTCGAGTTTGAGCGCTCCCGTAAGGAAACCGTCAAAACGGTTGCTGATACGACGTTGACGGGTTAATCGTGAGAACACGGACCTCGTTGTCCCACAACAGCACACCTTGATAGCACGACCCACACAACCGGCTTTTGTTACGCCCGTGTTTCGCCGGGAAAGCCGGAAGAGCCTGTTGCGGCCCGTGCCGGTGCCCCCAGTCGGACTCGAACCGACACTGGGCGGATTTTAAGTCCGCTGCCTCTGCCAATTGGGCTATGGGGGCCAGCGACGAATCTAGCGTGTTAACGCCATATTCCGTCGATTGCCCGTAGCCGCAGGATGGCGCAATGGATGTGTTAAAAGTTTCGCCGTGCTTGTTAAGAAGCCATTAACCAGCTGGGCAACCCACCCGCAGGTCCGCGAAAGTTGTCCCGTGGACGCCAGCGAAGCCCGACCAACGCCCACACCTTGACCACGTGGCCGACCCCGACCGGGTCGGTCTTTTCACACCAGGAGACTTACATGGCCTTCGTGAATACGCAGCCTGCAGAGATCGCCGCAGCCGCGACCCAGCTTGAGGGAATCTTCAACTCTTTTGCCGCCGAAAGCGCCGGCGCGGCGGCTTCGACCACCGACGTTGTCCCCGCCGCCGCCGACGAGGTGTCGATTTTGCAAGCAGGTGTGTTCTCAACCTACGGGCAGCTCTACCAGTCGGTGAGCGCCCAGGCCCAGGCCATCCAGCAGCAGTTCAACCAGCTGTTGAACCAGAGCTCCGGGTCCTACCAAGAGACCGAGGCGGCCAACCAGGCCGGCGCCGCCGCGAACGCGCTGTCGAACGGCACGGGGTCCGCTTCGTCGGCGGCAAGCACCGCGGCCACCGACCCGGTGGAGAGCCTCGCTAACTTCATCAACGGTGTGAGCAGCGCGCTCAGCGGCTCGTTCTTCGGCAGCAACATCGGCAACCTGACCAACGTCCAGGTCGGTAACTGGGCATCGGCCGGTTCGGACCTCATCGGCCTCGGCGGTGGTGGTCTTCTTACCGCGATGTCCGGTCCCGCGACCGCGGGCTCCGACATCGGCGGTCTGGGGTCCGCCCTGGCCGGAAACGTCACCCCCGCAGCCGGGGTCGGTGGGATGGGCGGAGCTGGAGCGGCGATGGGCGCCGCGCCGGTGCTGGCCGCCGCCGGTCAAGGGTCCTCGATCGGCGCCCTGTCGGTGCCGCCCACCTGGGCCGGCGGAGCCGGAGTTCCGGCGGCGAGCACGCCCGTCACGCTGGCGTCGCAGAGCTGGGCCACTCCGCCGCCGGCAACTGGTGGCATGACGAACGGGATCGCGGGCATGCCCGCCGTCGCCAACGGCGGTCGCGGCGGTTCGAGCTTCGGCGCCCCGCGCTACGGCGTCAAGCCAAAGGTCATGCCGGCGGTGCCCAAGCCGACACTCACGTAATAACTCTTGCCGCCAACGTCGGCCGGCTCAGCCAC
>DATIOT010000392.1:0-6104 GCA_035472875.1 Mycobacterium sp. | reverse complement strand
CGCTCCAGTGAGCAGATCATGCCGCTTTTTGTGGTATCGGTCATGGCGCAGCTGGTGCTGTGCGGCGGGATGGTGCCGGTGACCGGCCGGCTCGGGCTCGACCAGCTGTCCTTTGCGATGCCCGCCCGCTGGGGCTACGCCGCGGCGGCGTCGACGGTCGACCTGCGCACCCTGGTGCCCGGTTCGCTGGTCCCCGAGGACCGGTTCTGGCAGCACACGCCAAAAATCTGGCTGCTGGACATGGGCATGCTGGCCGCGCTGTCGCTGTTCTACGGCAGCTTTGTTCGGTGGAAGATCCGGCTCCGCCGTTGACCGGGTGAGGTGACGCCATCCATCCACCGAAGCACGAAACGTTCGACCTGCTCGCTCGCACCAACACCGACCCAAAAGGCATCGTGCGAGCCGTCGACGAGTACGTAGTGCAACCGTGGGGACTTTACGTTGCGCGGCCTACTCCTGGCCGGGCGCAGTTCCACTACCTCGAGTCGTGGCTGCTCCCGTCGCTGGGCCTGCGCGCCACGGTGTTCCACTTCAACGCGGGCCATGAGCGCGGCCACGACTATTACCTCGACGTGGGCGAATTCACGCCTGGCCCAGACGTGTGGCGTTCCGAAGACCATTACCTCGACATCGAGGTTCGTACCGGGACAGGGGCGGATCTGGCCGATATCGACGAGCTGTTGGACGCCGTCCGCCACGGCCTGCTGACTCCCAAAGTCGCCGAACGTGCGGTGCGGCGCGCCGTGAAAGCCGTCGATGGCCTGGCCCGCAATGGCTATGACCTCTCACGATGGCTGGCCGGCAACGGCATGCAGCTCACCTGGCGCAGGGCATAGCAGTTTTCAGAACCCGCCGACGGGTATGCCTTCGGCATGCCCTTGAGCGAATACCGGCGTAAACGGCGGTCCGGCCGTAGCCCCGAGCCACGTGGAGAGCGGGGACGCAAGCGCCGGAAAGCCGACCCGTCCACTACGGGGCTGTCTTTCGTCATCCAGCACCACGCCGCGCGCAGCGACCACTATGACTTCCGCCTCGAGATCGACGGCGTGCTCGTATCCTGGGCGATACCCAAAGGGCCGTCGACAAACCCGAAGGACAGGCGGATGGCGCGCCGCACCGAGGATCATCCGCTCGAATACTCGACGTTCGAGGGAGTGATGCCGCAAGGGGAATACGGCGCCGGTGGCGTCATCGTCTGGGACCGCGGAACCTATGCCAACGCAACCGGGCATGAAATGACCGAATGCGTTAAACGCGGCCACCTCTCCTTCCGTTTGCACGGCGAAAAGCTGCACGGCGGCTTTGCACTCACCCGGATCCGGGAGGGCAAAGACGAGACCTGGCTACTGGTCAAACGCAAAGACGAGGACGCCGACGCGCGGCGCAAGCCGGTTAAAAGCCAACCCGAATCGGTGCTGTCCGGCCGCACGTTGGACGACCTGGACCAATCGTCATGACGGATCTCGCCAGCCTGCCCGGCTCGGCACGCGCAGCGCTGCACGACGAGCCGGTGCCCGACTGGCGAGCTCCCACGCTGGCGACCCTGACCGACAAGCGGTTCTCCGACCCGCAATGGATCTTCGAGCGCAAGTTCGACGGCATGCGCTGCCTGGCCTTTCGCGATGGTGACCGGGTGCGGCTATTGTCGCGAAATCGCCAGCCACTCAACGGAACCTATCCGGAGCTGGTTGACGCGCTCGCCGCCCAGCACACCACTCGATTTGTGGTGGACGGCGAGGTCGTGGCGTTCGAGGGACGCCGTACCAGTTTCGCCCGGCTACAGGGTCGTCTGGGCATCACCGACCCCGAAGTGGCCAGCGCCTCACGAATCCGCGTCTTCTACTACCTGTTCGACCTGCTGCACCTCGACGGCAAGTCGACCATCGACGTACCGCTGAAGTGGCGTAAACGACTGCTGCGCAATGCAATTGTCTTCAATGATCCATTGCGCAACACCGCACATCGCGTTGAAGATGGCATTGCCGCCTACCGCGCGGCATGCGACCGCGGCGACGAAGGAGTGATCGCCAAGCGGGCCGACTCGACGTATGACGGCCGCCGCTCACCGAATTGGTTGAAGTTCAAATGCGTTCGCGACCAAGAATTTGTAGTCGGCGGCTACACCAGCCCCAAAGGCAGCCGGGTCGAATTGGGCGCGCTATTGCTTGGCTATTACGAAGGCCGCGACCTCGTCTACGCCGGAAAGGTGGGCACCGGCTTCGACGAAGCCACGCTGCACAGCCTGCACGAGCGGCTGTCGCCAATCGAGCAGGATGCACCACCGTTTTCCAGGGGTCTGGTGCGCGAGAAGAGCGCCCACTGGGTACGCCCGGAGCTGGTGGCCCAAATCGGGTTCACCGAATGGACGCGCGACGGCAAGCTGCGCCACCCGCGCTACCAAGGTTTGCGTACCGATAAGGAGCCCGGCGACGTTGTACGGGAGACACACTGATGCCACGCATTGAAGTCGAGATCACCCATCCGGACCGGGTGTTGTTTCCTGACCCCTCCTCTAAAGGGATCACCAAGCGCGATCTTGTCGAATACTACGGCGAGGTGGCCGACACGATGCTGCCGCACCTCAAGGGCCGGGCGCTGAGCGTGCAACGGTTTCCCCGCGGCATCGGCGAACAAGGGTTCGTCCAGCAAGATTTCGCCGATTCGCTGCCGGACTGGATGAGCGGTGTCGAGGTCGCCAAAGAGGGCGGCACCGTGGTGCATCCACTGGCCGAACGCCGAGAGGCGTTGCGATGGCTGGCCAACCAGAACTGCATAACATTGCACGCGTGGCAGTCGCGGCAGGACCGGCTGTACAACCCCGACCGGCTGGTGTTCGACTTCGATCCGTCCGACGCCGACTTCGCGGTGGTGCGTGCGACCGCCCGCGCGACGGCCGGGGTGCTGGATGACCTCGGACTGGCGTGCTACGTCCAGACGACTGGGTCGCGTGGGCTGCACGTGGTGGTGCCAGTGCGCCCCGACACCGATTTCGACACCGCCCGGCAGTTCGCCCACGACGTCGCCGACGTGGTGGCGGCCGACGACGCCAAGCACCGCACCGTGGAAGTACGCAAGGACAAGCGAGGTGACCGACTGTATCTCGACGTCATGCGAAACGCGTACGCGCAGACGGCGGTTGCACCGTATTCGGTCCGAGCCCGCGCCGGTGCGCCGGTGGCCACCCCGCTGGAGTGGGATGAACTGGATACGCGCGGCTTGCGGGCCGATCGATTCACGATCCGTGACGTTCCCAAACGGCTGGCCGGGCAACGTGATCCGTGGGCGGACATGTCCCGGCATGCCCGCTCACTGACCGGCCCCGCACATCGGCTGGCGAAACTTCGTGCCTGAACTGCCTGATGTGGAAGGATTTCGGCGCAAGCTAGCGGCGTGCTGCCCGGCCGTCGGATTCAGCCTGCACGCCGTGATGACCCAGGTGCTGCGTACCGCGGTGCGACACGCCCGGGTACCTGGCCTGCCCCGGTGGCTCACCGGGGTACCCGAGGAACCGGACCCGAGTTGCCCGCGCTGTGGCACCCGTCTCGCAGCGGGTCAAGTGGGCGGCCGGATGTCGTTGTGGTGCCCGCGGTGTCAGCCTTGAGCCAGCCTTAACCGGCTGGTCCTCGGATTGGGCTGGGCGTAATCTCAGCAGCTATGAACCCCAGCACGCGCCGACGTATGCCGATCGCCGCCGTAATGGTCATCGCGGCTGGCGCTCAGTTGATTCCGGCAACCGCGCGCGCAGATCTGCACAACATCATGTACCGGGCCAGGATCGACGGGTTGACAACCGGTAGCCAAGCCACCTTCGTGATCAACGGCGGCCAGACCGACAGTACCGGCCTGAGCTCGGTGCCCGGCAACGTATTCGAGGCAGACACCGTGTTGCCCGACCCGCAGCAAGCCGGCATGCGAATTGTGCTTCATTGGCCGTATTCGGCGAACGTGCACTGCGAGATCGACGTGGACGACCACCTTTCACCCAGGCCAACCAATTCGTCAGAACGGCGCCCGGAAATGCCGACCCGATGAACGGGGTGCTGCAGTGCGGCGCACCATTGGCCGGCTAGGGCTGCCATCCGGTTGAGTCGGCCCACGCCCACGCCCGCCGGTAGGCGTCCAGAAACCACGGCTCCTTGGCTGCGACGTAGAGCGCGGTGTCGCCTCCACCCTGCTTTTCCGCTGCGCACTTGACGGCCAGATAGTCAGCGCGCACCTCGCTGTTGGCCCCCAGCCAGTCGACGAACAGCAGGGCGAACTGTTGGTTAGGCCAGCCATCCACCCGGATATGCACATTTGTCGGTCGACCGGGATCAGCCGATGCATGAATTCGCTTGCGCCACAATGCTGGATCGTCACTGTGGTCATAGCGTTCGACGGTGCTGCGGGCATCGGGTTTCACGCCGTCCTCGGTGATGTGCTCTATGCGAGGGTAGCCGGCCGATAACAACGGCTCGGCGAGTTCGTCTGCCACCCCCAGTGACTCGATAGTGATCTGGATGTCGATGACGTCCTTGGCGTCGAACTCCGGCACAACGGTCGACCCAATGTGGTCGATTCGCAACGCCTTGTGGCCGCAGGCAGTCTTCAGGCGGGCGACAATGCGCCGCGCCTGATCGGGCCAAGTCGGATCGGCCGGCACCAACCGCGCCGATGCCCGGGCGATCTGACGCTGCGTCAGGTTGTGGGCGAACGGCAGTATCCGGTTATTCCACACGTCATGGGCCCGCTGCACCAAATCCGCTTGGCTACTTGAGTTGTCCAACCAGATATCGGCAACGGCACGACGCTGCTCGTCGTTGGCTTGTGCGGCGATCCTGGCACGCGCGTCTTCTTCGGACATGCCGCGTTGCTCGATCAACCGTCGCACCCGCAGCTCGACGTCGGCGTGCACGACAACAACCAGCGGGAACAGCGGCGCCATCCCGGATTCCACCAGCAGCGGGATGTCTTCGACGACAACCGCGTCCTCGGACACCGCCGCGATGATGTCCGAGCGGCGCTTGGCCACTAGCGGGTGAACGATCCCGTTGAGCACACCGCGGGCATCGTCGTCCCGAAAAGCTTTGGCAGCCAAAGCCGGCCGATCCAGCGATCCGTCCAGCAGCAGGATGTCGTCACCGAACGCTTCGACAAGCGACGCCAGTCCTTCAGTGCCGGGCTGGACCACTTCGCGCGCAATGACATCCCCGTCGACGATGATCCCACCGCATTGCGCGAACGTGGCGGACAGCGCCGACTTCCCGGCGCCGATGCCGCCGGTCAACCCGATGCGCAGCATCCGTGAACGCGATTATGCGTTGCCGGCGAGCTTTTCCCGCAGGGCAGCCAGCTGGGCGTCGCTGGCCAATGACCCACCGGCGGCGTTCTCGGCGGGCGCGCCGTTGCCAGGCGCCTGATCGCTACTGCTGGGCGCGGCCGCCTCAGCGGCGGCGAACTTCTCCATCTGCGCGGTGTGCATCTTGTGCCGGCGCTCGGCCTCGGCGTAGCGCGCCTCCCACTCGGTGCGCTGGGCGTCGAATCCTTCCAGCCATTCGTTGGTTTCGGGGTCGAAGCCCTCGGGGAAGATGTAATTGCCCTGCTCGTCGTAGCTGTCGGCCATGCCGTACTTCGCGGGGTCGAACTCCTCGGTGTAGTCCTCGTTAGCCTGCTTGAGCGACAAGGAAATCCGGCGGCGCTCCAGATCGATGTCGATCACCTTGACCATCGCGTCGTCGCCGACGGCGACCACCTGGTCAGGCACCTCGACGTGACGCTCGGCCAGCTCGGAGATGTGCACCAGGCCTTCGATGCCCTCCTCGACACGGACGAACGCGCCGAACGGAACCAGCTTGGTGACCTTGCCCGGAACGATCTGGCCGATGGCGTGGGTGCGGGCAAAGTGCCGCCACGGGTCTTCCTGAGTTGCTTTGAGCGACAACGAAACCCGCTCGCGGTCCATGTCGACGTCGAGCACCTCGACGGTGACCTCGTCGCCAACCTGGACTACCTCGGAGGGATGGTCGATGTGCTTCCAGGACAGCTCGGAGACGTGCACCAGACCGTCGACGCCGCCAAGGTCGACGAATGCGCCGAAGTTGACGATCGACGACACGACACCCTTG
>DATIOT010000391.1:0-5484 GCA_035472875.1 Mycobacterium sp. | reverse complement strand
TGGTGTTGGAGACTGGGAACCCGGTGACCATTCCCTGGCGAGATTCGGTGAATGCCATTGTGCAGGCCTGGTATCCGGGTCAGGCCGGTGGTCAGGCGATCGCGGAGATTGTGACCGGCCGGGTGAATCCATCGGGCCGGCTGCCTATCACCTTCCCGGTCGATCTCGTTCAGACGCCGTGCGCAGAACTGCGCGGTCTCGGTGCCCCGCCGGGCACACCGACCACCATCGACTACTTCGAAGGAGCCGATGTCGGCTACCGCTGGTTCGCCAGAAGTGGCCGGACGCCGATGTTCGCGTTCGGTCATGGCTTGTCCTACACCAGGTTTGAGTACTGCGACCTGGTGGTGACTGGTGGTGACACCATCAACGCGAGCTTCAGCGTCGTCAACACCGGCGACCGCAACGGGGCCGACGTCCCACAGCTGTACCTGACCGCCGCAGCCGGTGAGCAACGCCTGCGATTGCTGGGATTCGAGCGGGTCGAGTTAGCACCGGGTGCGACGTGCCGGGTGACCATCGAGGCGGATCCGCGGCTGCTCGCCCGTTACGACGGCAGCGCCGCAAGCTGGCGCATCAAACCGGGTGCTTACTCGGTGGCGGTGGGTGCTTCGGCGTTCGCGCTGCAGCTGGTAGCCGAGGCGGAGCTGGCCGGTCGTACGTTCGGGCGGTAGGGGCATGATCGCCGACGTCCGAACGCGCGACCGGCGTGCGAGGGCTACTGGACGGGGGTCAGTTCGTCGCCGCACGTGCAGCGGTAAGGTTCACCTGCGCCGGAACAGTGGCATGGCGCCTCAATGCGTACGCGACACCCGCAGCCCTCGTGGCCGCAGGTCAATAAGGTTCCGGCCTCGTAGTTTGCCATTTGACTCACCTTTTCTGTGTCGTGGACTCCCGTGGAGTCCCAGTGGTTAACTCCGTCTGGGTTGTGGACCAACCACACTCCACTATATACCCCATACGGGTATCTGGTAAATACTACACGGGCGACCGCGCCCGGCTAGCGTTGGCGACATGACCGAGAAGCCAACCCCGCAAGACGTCGACGCCTTCTTGGACAGCACAGTGGTCGGCGACGATCCGGCGTTGGCCGCGGCGGTGGAAGCCAGCAACGCGGCCGGGCTACCCCCCATCGCCGTATCGGTGCAGCAGGGCAAGTTCCTGTGCCTGCTGGCCGGTGCAATCCAGGCGCGCCGCATCCTCGAGATCGGCACCCTGCGCGGCTGCAGCAGCATTTGGCTGGCCCGCGGCGCGGGCCCGCAGGGACGGGTGGTGACCCTGGAATATGAGCCCAAGCACGCCGAGGTGGCGCGGGCCAACCTGCAGCGGGCTGGTGTCGCCGACCGGGTGGAGGTGATAGTCGGCGCCGCGCTGGACACGTTGCCGTCCGTGAGCGGTGGCCCTTTCGACCTGGTGTTCATCGACGCCGACAAAGAGAACAACGCCGCGTACCTGGAGTGGGCCATCCGGCTGACCCGCACCGGCTCAGTCATAGTGGTGGACAACGTCATTCGTGATGGCCGAATCCTGGCGCCGGAGTCCGATGATGCCAAGGTGCAGGCCACGCGCCAGACCTTGCAGCTGATGGGCGAGCACCCTCGTCTGGACACCGCGGTGATCCAGACGGTCGGGGTCAAGGGCTGGGACGGCTTTGCCCTCGCATCGGTGCGGTAGTCAGCGCGGGCGCAGGTCCTTGACCGCCTGCTCGGCCGAAGTGATTTCGCTGAGCCGCAACGCCGTTTCACCGGCATACAGTGCTGCACGGTCCACCCAGGAATCGGGCATCCCGGCTACCGGTGCCAGCGGGGTGAAGAACGGACGGGCCGGCGACTGCAGACGCATCAAAGCGCCGGCGTCGAAATAGCCCAGCACGGCCAATGGCCGGCTGGCTGCGTTGAGGGCAGCCGGTAGCGCATTGGCCTTCCCGTCGTCGCGGCACCAACGCCGAGTGGCGGCGTTGGGCACGACGCGGTGGCGCAGCGGCCAGCTGAGGCCGAACAAGTTGGTTTCGATGGTGTTGTCCGCGTGAATGATTCGTCGCTGATACGCTCGGCTGGCGTTAGCCTCGTGCGTCAACAGAAATCGCGTACCGGCGATGACACCGCTGGCTCCGGCCGTCAGGGCGGCGCGGGTATCGGCGCCGGTGGCGATACCGCCGGCCAGAAATACCGGGCGCCCCGCGGCGGCCGTCAGAGCCTGCGGCAGAAAGTCCAGAGCCGGCATGGTTCCGACGAGATGGCCGCCGGCCTCGCGTCCCTGAGCGATCAGACAGTCAGCGCCCCAGGCAACAGCAGCGCGCGCTTGGGACTGGGTACCGACCATCACGAAGACGAAGATCCCGGCATCGCGGAGGTGCTCGACAAGCCCCCGCTTTTCGCCGAATGCCAGCACGACGGCGTCCACGCGGGCGTCGACACAGACCGCCACGTGCTGGCGACGGACGAAGGGCATCAACAGGTTTACCGCGACGGCGCGACCCGGGGCCTGTTCACGGACCTGATCGATCGACGTCCGTAGCTGGCGGGGTGTGACGATGCCGATCGTTCCGAGGCCACCAGCCTTTGCGACCGCGGCTGCAAGCGATGCGCCGGCCAGTCCGCCGCCCATTCCCGCTTGTCCGACCGGAACGTCGAGCCGCAGTCGGTCCGCGATGTCCATGTCTTACTACGCTACGTGGCCTCTGAATTCGCCCGGCCGCTTGGGCTTGTTAGCGGCCGGATTTTCGTTGCTGGTGTCCAGCGATCGGGCGTAATCTTTACAGCAGATGGATGGGTTGCAGCGAGCCCAAAAAGCCTGCTGCATAACAGAAAGGTCACAAAATGAGTACAGTCCATTCATCAATCGATCACCACCCCGATTTGTTGGCTCTGCGCGAGAGCTACGAGCGCGTCGCCGAGTCGATGAGTGCGCATGTCACCTTCGGTCTGGCTCTGCTGACGGGCCTGTATGTGGCTGCGTCACCATGGATCGTTGGATTCAGCGCGACGAGATCGCTTGCCATGTGCGACCTGATCGCCGGGATCGCGGTCGCGTTCATGGCGTACGGGTTCGCGAGGGCACTGGACCGCACCCACGGAATGACCTGGACGGTGGCAGTGCTCGGCCTGTGGGTCATCGTCTCGCCGTGGATTCTTCCGGGCGTCACGCTGACTTCCGGCATGATCTGGTCGAATGTCGTCGCGGGCGCGTTGTTGGCCTTCCTGGGCATGACCGCCACCTACTTCGGCATGCGCACACGCGCTAGCGCCACCCACGCGTAGTTTCGAACTCAGTTAAGCCAGACAACAATTCGCCCTGTCCGGCCGGTTGATACCGGCCCGGGCACGGCTAGCCGCAGACTGCGCCGATCGCGGCCGAGCCGACGAGCTTGACGTACTTGGCCAGCACGCCGGTCTTGTAGCGCGGCGGGGGAGGAGTGAAATCCTTTTGCCGAGACTCGAATTCGCCCGGATCGGCCAACACGTCGAGGGTGCGGCCGGCGGTGTCGAGCCGGATCCGGTCGCCGTCGCGCAGGAAGGCGATTGGTCCGCCGTCGACTGCCTCGGGCGCGATGTGTCCCACACAAAAGCCGGTTGTCCCGCCGGAGAACCGGCCATCGGTGAGCAGCAGAACATCTTTTCCTAGCCCCGCGCCTTTGATCGCGCCGGTGATCGCAAGCATTTCGCGCATCCCGGGGCCACCCTTGGGACCTTCATAGCGGATGACCACTGCATCGCCCTTGGCGATGGTGCCGTCCTCGAGGGCATCCAGTGCGGCCCGCTCGCCGTCGAAAACCCTTGCGGTGCCTTCGAACACGTCGGAGTCCAAACCGGCCGTCTTGACCACCGCGCCCTCGGGCGCCAGCGAGCCGCGCAGGATGGTGATCCCCCCGGTCGGGTGGATCGGGTTGTCCAGCGCACGCAGCACCTTGCCGTCCGGGTCCGGCGGGGCAATGGCGGTCAGATTCTCGGCCACGGTCTGGCCGGTCACCGTCAGGCAATCACCGTGCAGCAGACCGGCATCCAGCAACGTCTTCATCACCACCGGCACGCCGCCGATGTGGTCGACGTCGACCATCACATGGCTGCCGAACGGTTTGACATTGGCCAGATGCGGCACCTTCGATCCGATCCGGCTGAAGTCGTCCAGCGACAGCGCGACGTCGGCCTCCTGGGCTATCGCCAGCAGGTGCAGCACAGCGTTGGTCGAGCCGCCGAACGCCATCACCACCGCGATCGCGTTCTCGAACGCCTCCTTAGTGAGGATGTCGCGGGCGGTGATGCCGCGCCGTAGCAGCTCGATGACGGCCTGACCGCTACGGCGCGCGAATCCGTCGCGACGGCGGTCGGTCGCCGGCGGCGCGGCGCTGCCCGGCAACGACATACCGAGCGCCTCGGCGGAACAGGCCATGGTGTTGGCGGTATACATGCCGCCACACGCACCCTCGCCGGGACAGATAGCCCGCTCGATGGCGTCGACGTCCTCGCGCGGCATCAGTCCGCGCGCGCAGGCGCCGACGGCCTCGAACGCGTCGATGATCGTGACCTGGCGCTCGCTGCCGTCGGAGAGCTTGGCCAGCCCCGGCAAGATGGAGCCCGCATACAGGAACACCGCCGCCAGGTCCAGCCGGGCGGCGGCCATCAGCATCCCGGGCAGTGACTTGTCGCAGCCGGCCAGCAACACCGAGCCGTCCAGCCGTTCGGCCTGCATCACGGTTTCGACGCTGTCCGCGATCAACTCTCGTGACGGCAGCGAGAAATGCATGCCCTCGTGGCCCATCGAGATGCCGTCGGAAACCGAGATCGTCCCGAACTCAAGCGGGTAGCCGCCGGCCGAGAACACCCCTTCTTTGACCGCCTTGGCGAGTCGGTCCAGCGACAGGTTGCACGGCGTGATCTCGTTCCAGGACGACGCGACCCCGATCTGTGGCTTGGCGAAGTCTTCGTCGTCCATGCCGACCGCCCGCAACATGCCGCGGGCGGCGGCCTTCTCCAAGCCGTCGGTGACGTCACGACTGCGCGGTTTGATGTCAGCGACTGACGCCGCGTCGGTGGTTGTGGCCATTTTCCAAGTATGCGCGGGTCAATCGCGCCGCAAATGCGCGGGTTATACCCCGTTGGGGTATAGCGTAGACTGGCTATATCACGATCGGGCCGGTTTGCCCGCTGACATCGACCGCATGCCGCCTCAGGTTGGGACCGTATTGGGAGGGGTTTTGAGAGGGAAATGACGACTGCACACGGATATTCGCAGCAGAAGGACAATTACGCCAAGCGGCTGCGGCGCATCGAAGGTCAAGTGCGTGGCATCGCGCGGATGATCGAAGAAGACAAATACTGCATCGATGTGCTGACCCAGATCAGTGCGGTCAACAGTGCGCTGCGTTCGGTGGCGCTGAATCTGCTCGACGAGCATCTGGGCCACTGCGTCACGCGCGCCGTGGCCGAGGGTGGCAACGAGGCCGACGATAAGATCGCCGAAGCGTCGGCCGCCATCGCGCGCCTG
>DATIOT010000390.1:0-4333 GCA_035472875.1 Mycobacterium sp. | reverse complement strand
CTGCTGCGCCCCTTCGGCTTCGTCGCGTGGTGTCTGCCGTGCCGCGGGCCCGTCGGGTTCGAAGTGGTGATAGTCGGCGGCGGGAACCACATATCGGGCATTGGGAAAAGTGGGCACCCAGGCGTCGTCTTCGAACATGGTGTTCCATCCGACGTGGTCGGAGTGGATGTGGGTGTTGATCACGACGTCGACGGCGTTGCGGTCGATGCCCGCCGACTGCAGTGCGGCCAGGAATCCGGTGTTCAGATGATCCAGCGGTGGCATGTGCGGCCGTGAGCGGTCATTGCCGACACCCGTGTCCACGACGACGGTCAAGCCGTCGACCTCGAGGACCCAGCTTTGGACTGCGATGTGCCACTCGTCGGTCTCGGGGTTGAAGAAGTCCGGCGCCAGCAGGTCGGCATTGTCGCGCCACCCCGACGGCGGCGTTTGGGGGAAAAACCTGGTCCCCAAGTCGAACTGAAGTTCCACGACACGCGCCACACTCGCGCGACCGAACCGGGCCCGGTCCATCGTTACATCGGATTGGCGCGCAGATAGCTGTAGACGCTGGCGAAATTCCGGTTCACGTCCTCGGGAATCTCCACCGGTCCGCCGAGAGCGCGTGCGCCCCAAACGATTTGGGCGGTGCGCTCAACCAGTGCGGTGATGTGCATGACCTTGTCGGGTCGGGGCCCGACGGCTACCAGGCCATGATTGGCGATCAGGGCGGCGCCCCGGCCTTCCAGCGCCTTGACCGCGTTGAGGCCAACCTCGGGTGTGCCCGACGCCGCGTACTCGGCGCAGCGCACGTTCCCGCCGCAATAGACCGCGAACTCGTCAATACAGGCGGGAATCGGCTCATGGGCGATGGCGAACATGGTCGCCCACACCGGATGACTGTGAATCACGCTGCCGATGTCGTCAAACGCCTGGTAGCACGCCAGGTGCAGCTTCATTTCCGACGACGGCGATCGGCCGTCCGTGGCTTTTAGCACAGCGCCTTCGGGATCGACCAGTACGAGGTCGTCGAGCTTCATATCGCGATAGTCGACGGACGACGGCGTGATGACGATGTTCCCGTCCGAGCGCCGCGCCGAGATGTTGCCGGCGGTTCCCTCTACCAGGCCTCGGCGCAGCATGTCCTTGGCCGCGTCCAGCACCGCGGTTTCCGGGTTGGCGACGGATTTCACGGATGTCATGGGCCGAGCACCTCCGGGTTGACGATATGGGCGGGTGTTTTGCCGGACAGCAGCGCTTCCAGGTCGTCGGCCACCATCTGCGCCTGCCGAGCCTCAGTGTTCCACGTGGCGCCCCCGATGTGCGGGGTCAGGACGACGTTGGTCATACCCACCAGCGGGTGATCGGTCGCCAGCCATTCGCCGGCGAAGTGATCCAGGCCGGCGGCGGCCACCTTGCCGCCGCGCAAGGCCTCGACGAGCGCGTCGGTGTCGTGCAGCTGAGCCCGGGCGGTGTTGAGGAAGACCACGCCGTCGCGCATGGCCGCGAACTGCTCGGCGCCGATCATGCCGACGGTGTCATCGGTGACCGGGGCGTGCAGCGAGACGACGTCGGCCTCGCCCAGCAGTTCGTCGAGGCTGTGGTGCGCCTCGTCGTTGTACGGGTCGTAGGCGATGACCCGCATGCCCAGCCCGGACAGCCGCCATCGCAACGCGCGGCCGACGGCTCCCAGGCCCACCAGCCCGGCGGTGCGCCCGGAGATTTCCCAGCCACGGAACCGCTGATAGGGGATACGGCCGTCACGAAACATATTGCCGCTGCGTATATCTGAGTCCGCGGTCAGCAAGTGGCGGGTGACGGCCAGCAGCAGGGCCACCGCCATCTCGGCGACCGCGTCGGCGTTGCGGGCCGGGGTATTCAGTACCGGGATGCCGGCCGCGGTGGCACCCGGGATATCGACGTTGTTGGGGTCACCGCGGGTGGACGCGACCGCACGCAAGCCCAAGTCGAACACCGGGCCGTTGACCGAGTCGCTCTCTACCACAACCACATCAGCGGCTTCGGCGGTGATCCGCTCGGCCAGTTGCTCTCCGCTGTAGATCCGCAGCGGGCGCTGATCGATCCACGGGTCATACACCACGTCGGCCAGCTGCTGCAGCTTGGCGAACCCCGGTCCACGCAACGGAGCGGTCACCAGGGCACGCGGTCTTGACGTCACGAACCCCAATGCTGGCGTACGGTGACGCCCGTGTCACGTAACGGCGTCACAATCGGCATCGACATCGGCAGCACCGCGGTCAAGGCGGTAGCCGCCGACGCCGACGGCCACGTGACCGCGCGGGTACGGATTCCGCACGCGTTGCGGGTACCAGCGCCCAACCGGCTGGAACACGACGCTGACGAGGCGTGGCGGCGGGGTCCGTTGGCGGCCCTGCACCAGCTGGCCCCCGGGCCCGAGATCCGGGCGGTGGCGGTGTCGGCGATGGTCCCCTCGTTGACCGCTGTCGACTCCTCGGGCACGCCCCTCACACCGGGACTGCTGTACGGCGACGAGCGGGGCCGGGTGCCGGGCGCCGACGATCAGCCGCTTCCGGCGCTGGGCGAGGCCGCCGAGTTTCTGCGCTGGACGGCCGCCGAAGCGGCCGGCGCCGCTGGATACTGGCCGGCACCGGCGGTGGCCAACCACGCTCTGGCGGGCGAGGCGGTGATCGATTTCGCCACCGCGGCCACGGCGTTTCCCCTGTTCGACGGGACCGGCTGGAACCCGACGGCATGCGCCGAGCGCGGCGCGACCGTTGAGCAGATGCCGCGGGTGGAGACGATCGGAGCGGTTGCCGGGCAGATGCGCGGGAGCGGCGCTGTCTTGGCGATCGGCGCCATCGACGCGCTCTGCGAGCAGATCGTGGCCGGCGCCGAGCGCGACGGCGAGGTGCTGGTGATGTGCGGCACCACCCTGATCGTGTGGACCACGATCCCCGAAGCGCGGCAGGTTCCCGGCCTGTGGACCATTCCGCACACCACCGCCGGGAAGAGCCAGATCGGCGGCGCCAGCAACGCCGGCGGGCTGTTCCTCGGGTGGGTGGATCGCGTCGTCGCACCGGGCGAACCGACGTCGGTCGATCCACGCCGGGTGCCGGTGTGGTCGCCGTACATTCGCGGCGAGCGCACCCCGTTCCACGACCCGGATCGTCGGGCCGTGCTCGACGCCCTGGATCTCACCCATGACCCCGCGTCACTGCGAAGGGCCGCCTACGAGGCGTCGGGCTTCGTCGTCCGTCAGCTCATCGAGCTGAGTGGAGCTTCGGTATCGCGCATCGTGGCCGCGGGTGGCGGCACTCGGGTCCGCCCGTGGATGCAGGCCATCGCAGACGCCACCGGCCGGCCGGTGGCGGTGTCCGGCGTGGCCGAGGGCGCGGCACTGGGAGCTGCTTTCCTCGCTCGCATGGCGGCCGGTCTGGAAACGACGATCGCCGACGCGGCCCGCTGGGCCTCCACCGAAAGCGTCGTCGATCCCGATCCCGCCTGGGCGGCCGCGATCGAGGACCGCTACCGACGTTTCCTGGAGCTGAGCGACCGGCCGTCGCGCGCACCTGGCCCGGAGATTTAGCGCGATATCTGGTTTCGCGTTCTAGGCTTGTGCAATGACCGACCACGACCGCAAAGCTGCCCGACGAGACATCGCAGACGCCCTGTTCAAAGCTCTTGAACGTCGGCATGAAGTACTCGACCTCATGGTGGAGTCCGAGAACAAGGCGGCCGCGGTCGAGGCGATCGTCGGTTTGCTCGACACGTCGCACTTAGGCGCCGAAGCGGTGATGGGCATGTCCTTCGATCAGCTGACCCGCGATTCGCGCAAGAAGATCCTTGCCGAACTCGAGGACCTGAACAAACAGCTGAGTTTCACGCTCAACGAGCGGCCGGCGAGCTCAGGCGAGACGCTGGAGCTCCGGCCATTTTCCGCCGAGGAGGACCGCGACATCTTCGCCGCCCGCACCGAGGACATCGGCGCCGCCGGCGACGGCTCGGGCGGACCGGCCGGCAACCTCGACGACGAGATCCGTGCGGCGCTGGGACGTGTCGACGACGAAGAGGCCGCATGGTTCGTGGCCGTCGATTCGGGGCAGAAGGTCGGCATGGTGTTCGGGGAGCTGGTCCGCGGCGAGGTGGACGTGCGGATCTGGATTCACCCCGATCACCGAAAGCGGGGTTACGGTACCGCCGCGCTGCGCAAGTCGCGGTCAGAGATGGCGTGGTGTTTTCCCGCCGTGCCGATGGTCGTCCGTGCACCGGCCGCCCAACCCGGCTAAGTCAAAACTGCGGATACGTATCTGATATCGCCGAACGCGACCATGGACGGTTGATCGGGAAACTCGAAACCGTTGTCGGCGTAGAG
>DATIOT010000389.1:0-3617 GCA_035472875.1 Mycobacterium sp. | reverse complement strand
CTGGTATATCGCACACGATGTGCTCGCCCATCCGCAGCCGTTCTTCGCACCGGTGGCCGCCGCGGTCTGCCTGTCGGCGAGCAACGTGTTACGCGCGCAACGCGCCATCCAGATGATGATCGGTGTGTCCCTGGGGATCGGGATGGGCACCATGGTGCAAGGGCTGCTCGGGACCGGGACCGTCCCGATCACCGTCGCCTCGCTGATCGCGCTGTGCGTTGCGGTGTTTATCGGTCAGGGCTACATCGGTCAGGGTTTGATGTTCGTCAACCAGACCGTGGTTTCGGCGACCCTGGTGTTGGCTTTGTATCGCAGCGACGTCGGTTTCGAACGCATCAACGACGCCCTGATCGGCGGTGGCCTGGCCATCGTGTTCGCCATCCTGCTGTTCCCGGCCAACCCGCTAACGGTGCTGCGCAGAGCACGCATCGGGGTGCTGGAAACCCTGCACGGCGTGCTGACCCGCACTGCGGATGTCGCCGCCGGCCGCAGAGTGGCCGCGCTCGACTGGCCGCTGGCGGCCGTCGATCGGGTGCACGAACAGGTGGGCGGACTCATCCAGGCCCGCGCTACCGCCCGGCAGGTGGTGCGGATTTCGCCACGGCGGTGGGGGCTGCGCGACGCCGTCCAGAGCGCGGATCACCAGGCCGTCCATGTGGCCCTGCTCGCCGGCTCCGTGTTGCAGCTGGCCCGTGTCGTCGCGCCCGCCGTCGACGGCTGCTGCGATCGGCTCCCGCAACCCGTGCACGCCGTGCTCGCCGAGCTTGCGGCGGCAACAGTGGTTGCCGACTCGGATACCGTAGCGGCGAACGCACACGCCGCCGCCGCGCGCCGCCATGCTTCGGCGCTGCAACCAAATGCCCGCGAGAGAACCGAGGTGGTGCTCGCCGACGTCGTCCAAGCCTGCGTCGACGACCTACAACGGGTCATCGACCTTCGTCAGGAGTGAGGGCTCAGAACGAGCCGGTCAGGAACTCCTGGACTAGTTTCCGGGGTGCCTGCGTCAGCCAGGCCTCGGTGATCAGCTCCTCGAGGTCGCGGACTTCGATCTCGGCCAGTTTGACCAGCACCGCCGGATAGCCGTCGAAATGCGGGGTGGTGAAATACACCCTCGGCTCGTCGGCGATCAACGCGAACTTGACGCCCTCATCGGAGACCCGGACACCCAGGATGTCGCCCTCGGGCGGCTCCGACCCGTTCATTGCCAGGGCTTCGCGGTCGGACGGGCGCAGCGGCCGCTCCCATGCCAGCAATTTCTTGCCGACCCGCCAGTCGTGCGGGGACTGCTCGGAGGTGAGTGGCAGCTCACCAGCGATGCGGGCGACGTCGTCCCACGTGGCCACACCTTGATTGTGCTCCGGTTATGGTGCGTTTGGTGCCTTAATGGCAATCGGTTGTTAACCATGCGCTCCGACCCGCGGCGGTGTGTGATGTGATCAGCCTTGCCGCACTCGGCTGGTTTGGTGGGGCCAGGTCGGTGTCGAGACGTCAGGAGGTAGCTCGTGTCTTCTGAAGTTGACGCCTCGGCCGCCCGCCGCCATCGAGTCACTCACCGCACCGAGTATCGCTACTCCGACACTGTGACCAGTTCATACGGGCGCGGTTTTCTCACCCCGCGGGACTCGCTGCGGCAACGTTGTATCGCGCATCGGCTGAATATCGAGCCGGCCCCCGCCGACATCTCCACCAGCCGCGATGGCTACGGCAACATCAGCTCCTATTTCCACGTCACCGAGCCGCATCGCACCCTGACGATCACCAGCGATTCCATCGTGGACGTGTATCCGCTGGCTCGCGAGTTGTACACCAGCGGGCCGGCGGTTGAACCGTGGGAGGCGGCCCGGCCGGTCGGGGTCAAAGGAGCACTTGCGACTGAGTTCACCCTCGACTTGAATCCGCCAGAGATCACCGATGAAGTGCGCGAGTACGCGGCCCCCAGCTTCGTGCCCGAGCGCCCGCTGGTCGAGGTGTTGCGCGATCTCGGGTCGCGGATCTTCGCCGACTTCACCTACCGGTCGGGGTCGACGACGATCTCCACCGGAGTCAAAGAGGTTCTGGCGGCCCGGGAAGGGGTATGCCAAGACTTTGCCAGGCTGGCGATCGCCTGCCTGCGAGCAAATGGTCTGGCGACCTGCTACATGTCCGGCTATCTGGCGACCGACCCGCCACCGGGAAAGGATCGGATGATCGGTATCGACGCCACCCATGCGTGGGCCGCGGTGTGGACTCCGCAAGAGCCCGGCCAGTTCGAGTGGCTGGGGCTTGATCCCACCAATGACCAGATGGTCGATCAGCGGTACATCGTCGTGGGACGCGGCCGCGACTACGCGGACGTGCCGCCGCTGCGCGGCATCATCTACACCAACTCGGAGAAGAGCGCGATCGACGTCGCCGTTGACGTGGTGCCTTTCGAAGGCGACGTGCTGTATGCGTGACTTCCACTGTCCCAACTGCGGCCCGCGCCTGACGTTCGAGAACTCGACGTGTCTGTCGTGTGGTAGCGCGCTGGGCTTCTCTCTGGATCAGATGGCCCTGCTGGTGATCACTACGGGCGACGAAGGCGACCACGCCGGCTTCGTCAGCGCCAGTGATTACGAACTATGCGCCAATCGCCATCTCGCCGAATGCAATTGGCTGGTACCGATCAATCATCCCGGCGGACTCTGCACGTCGTGTGCGCTGACCATCGAACGGCCCAACGACACCGATTCCGTCGGCCTGGCGGCGTTCGCCCAGGCCGAAGCGGCCAAGCGGCGGCTGATCGTCGACCTGCACGAGCTGAAGCTGCCGATCGTCGGACGTGATCAGGATCCCGACTATGGCTTGGCATTCCGCCTGCTGTCCAGCGCGCACGAGGAGGTGATGACCGGGCACGAAAACGGGGTCATCACACTGGATCTGGCCGAGGGCGACGACGTCCATCGCGAGCAGCTGCGGGTTGAGATGGACGAGCCGTACCGGACCCTGCTCGGGCACTTCCGGCACGAGATCGGGCATTACTACTTCTACCGGCTGATCGCCCCATCGAGCGACCGCCTGGCACGGTTTAACGAACTGTTCGGCGATCCCGACGCCGACTACCAGGAGGCGCTGGACCGGCACTACCGTGATGGCGCGCCCGAGGGTTGGCAGGAAAGCTTCGTGTCGTCGTATGCGACCATGCACGCCCTCGAGGATTGGGCCGAGACGTTCGCCCACTATCTGCATATCCGCGACACCCTGGACACCTGCGCCTGGTGCGGTCTGGCACCGGCGTCGGCGACCTTCGACCGGCCGGCGTTGGGCCCCAGCGCTTTTCCCAACATCATCGAGATGTGGCTGCCGTTGTCGTGGTCGCTGAACATGGTGAATCGATCGATGGGCCACGACGACCTGTATCCCTTCGTGCTGCCGGTCGCGGTTCTGGACAAGATGCAGTTCATCCACACCGTTATCGACGAGGTGATGTCGAGTTCGCCGGGACCCGCTGCGGTCGCCGGCTAGGAGTCTGCTGAATTAATCCGCGTGGCGGGAGTGGTTGTGCTGGGGTTTTCGGGATGATTGGTGGGTGCAGGGTCGGTCTGATGATCAGCGTGAGTTGTTGGATGCGGAGTCGGTTGCCGGTCATCTTCTGAAGG
>DATIOT010000388.1:0-4728 GCA_035472875.1 Mycobacterium sp. | reverse complement strand
CAACGTCGTGCGCAACGTCGAAGGCGTTTACGACGTCTACCGGGTGACGTCCGCGGCATAAGGCCGCCCGGGGGTGTCTCCGGGTTTAGTCGAGCAGTAGCGATTTGATGGTGACTTCGCTGGCCGGCGCCCCGTCTTCACCGCCGCCGGCGACGCCGGCCTTGGCGGTCTTGTCCAGGATGGCCAGCCCGTCAGCCTGAATCGTGCCGAAGACGGTGTATTGGGGCGGTAGCTGAGAGTCCTTGTAGACCATGAAGAATTGGCTGCCGTTGGTGTTGGGTCCGGCGTTTGCCATAGCCAGGGTGCCACGCGAATAGACGACCGGCTCCTGCAGCTTGGGGTCGTTCGGTGGGTACTGGTCGGTCGGGTACTCGTTGGCGAATTGGTAGCCAGGACCGCCGGTGCCGTCGCCCTTGGGGTCACCGCATTGCAGGACGCCCAGCGTCGGGGAGGTGGTCAGCCGGTGGCATTTCGTGTTGTCGAAGTATTTCTGGCCGATCAGGCTCGCGAAACTGTTGACCGTGCAAGGTGATTCGTTGTTGGCCAACATCAAACCCATGTTGCCCTGGTTGGTCGCCATGCTGGCGCTCACCTGGGCCGGATCGGTCGGAATCTTGCCGGTCCGCGGCGGCTTGACCGGCTTGGCGGCCGGGTCCGGCGACGCCGGGTACTGGCAGTTGGCGCCCAGGTTGGCCGACGGCTTGAACGGCGGCAACGGCGGAACCGGCCCCGTCTGCGGAGAGGCCGTCGTGGTCGACGCGGAGCTGCTGGCAGTGGTAGTCGTTGCTGCGGTATTGCTCTTGTGCTCGTTTTTGCTGCTAATGGCGGTGATCACTACCGCGGCGATCACCGCCACTGCCGCAATCGAGCCACCCGCGATAAGCAGGATCCGCCGCCGTTTGGCTTGCTTTGCGCGGCGCTCCAGCTGCCGTTCAAGTTTGCGCTTGGCTGTGGCACGTCGCTGTTCGTTGGTCGGCACGGCCGGTATGCCTCCATGGTTGGTACGTCGGGGCCGAGGTGCCAGCTCAGGCTAATGTGGGCGCCGCGACCCGTGTCAAGCGCCCCATGGGAAACTGGGAACTGTGTTGATCACCGGATTTCCCGCCGGGGTGTTGCAGTGCAACTGCTACGTGCTGGCCGAGCGGCCCGGAACGGACTGCGTCATCGTGGATCCGGGGCAGCGTGCCATGGGCCCACTGCGGCGCATCCTGGACCAGAATCGCCTGACGCCTGCCGCGGTGTTGCTCACCCACGGGCACATCGATCACATGTGGTCTGCCCAGAAGGTTTCCGACACCTTCGGTTGCCCGACCTACATCCATCCCGAGGACCGGTTCATGCTGAAAGACCCGATCTACGGCCTGGGCCCGCGGCTGGCGCAGGTGATGGCGGGTGCTTTCTTCCGCGAGCCCAAACAAGTGGTCGAGCTGGACAGGGATGGCGACAAACTCGACCTGGGCGGCGTGACCGTCAATGTCGATCACACACCCGGGCACACCCGCGGATCGGTGGTCTTCCGGGTCGCAGCTGACACTGACGTGGTGTTCAGCGGCGACACGCTGTTCGAGCGCTCGGTGGGCCGCACCGACCTGTTCGGCGGCAGTGGCCGCGACCTGCTGACCTCGATCATCGACAAACTGTTGGTGCTCGACGACAAGACCGTGGTATTGCCTGGACACGGCAACTCCACCACCATCGGCGCCGAACGGCGATTTAACCCGTTCCTCGAAGGCCTGAGCCGGTGACGGAATTCTCGGCGTTCTCGGCACCAAAGGGGGTACCGGACTACGTCCCGCCGGAGTCGGCGCAGTTCGTCGCGGTACGTGATGGCCTGCTCACCGCCGCCCGCCGGGCCGGTTACGCCGATGTCGAGTTACCCATTTTCGAAGACACCGCCCTATTCGCTCGCGGCGTAGGTGAATCCACCGACGTGGTGTCCAAGGAGATGTACACGTTCGCCGACCGTGGTGACCGCTCGGTGACGCTGCGGCCAGAGGGCACCGCCGGGGTGGTGCGTGCGGTGATCGAACACGGCCTCGACCGCGGCGCGCTGCCGGTGAAGCTGTGTTACGCGGGTCCGTTTTTCCGATACGAGCGTCCTCAGGCCGGCCGCTATCGCCAGTTGCAGCAGGTAGGCGTGGAGGCGATCGGTGTCGACGACCCAGCGCTGGACGCCGAGGTGATCGCGATCGCCGACGCCGGCTTCCGCTCGCTGGGCCTTGACGGGTTCCGGCTGGAAATCACCTCACTGGGAGATGAAACCTGCCGCCCGCAATACCGGGAACTGTTGCAGGACTTCCTCTTTCAGCTTAATCTTGACGAAGAAACCCGAAGGCGCGCCGAGATCAATCCGCTGCGGGTGCTCGACGACAAGCGACCCGAGGTGCGAGCGATGACGGCCGACGCGCCGGTGCTGCTCGACCACTTGTCCGATGTCGCCAAACAGCATTTCGACACCGTGCTGGGTAACCTGGATGCGCTTGGCGTGCCGTATGGCATGAACCCGCGGATGGTGCGCGGGCTGGACTATTACACCAAAACCACCTTCGAGTTCGTACACGACGGCCTGGGCGCACAATCCGGCATCGGTGGCGGCGGCCGTTACGACGGTCTGATGCGCCAACTCGGTGGAAAAGACTTGTCGGGCATCGGATTTGGGCTTGGGGTAGACCGCACCCTGCTGGCGTTGCGGGCTGAGGGCAAAACCGTGGGGGAGACGACGCGCTGCGATGTGTTCGGTGTGCCGTTGAGCGAACCGGCCAAACTCAAGCTGGCAGTGTTGGCGGGGCAACTACGTGCGGCCGGTCTCCGCGTTGACATGGCCTACGGTGACCGCGGCCTGAAGGGTGCGATGCGTGCGGCCGACCGTTCCGGTGCCCGTATTGCGCTGGTGGTAGGCGACCGTGATATCGAGGCCGCGTCGGTCGGGGTGAAAGATCTCGTGAGCGGCGAGCAGATATCGGTGCCAATGGATTCGGTTGTTGGCGAGGTGCTTTCGCGTTTCGAGCGATAGCCTGTTGCGAGTTGTCATTCGACGCGTTGACCACTCCGGAGCGATCGCGGATCTAGGAGCGCCTGGAAAAGGCGGCGCTGCGGCTGCCGGTGCCCGGCGGATCTGCTCGCGGAGGGATGGCCGCAAGATTACAGAGCGTGTTGGGCGAGATCGCCGAGCGCGAGCCGGCGTCGCCGTGCGCGGCGGAAAGGCGGCGCTGCGAACGCGTAGACCTGCCCGCTTGGTTGCGGCGCCCGTCTATACCGTTATGCGCGCTCGGCCGTCATGTGCATGTCAAGTGTGCCCTGGCACGCGCCGCTCAAGATCTCGGTGTGCATGGTGCCGGAAAGTGACCCGTCGGGTTGGGGCGTGTAGCGCACGTCGGCTCGGGCCGGATTCCATTGGATCGTGGTGTCGGGCATCATGCAGTCCCATTGGAAATCGCTGACTTGCGTCCAGGACGACCCATCCCAGGTGAATTGAACCGGTTGCGGAACCGTCGGGTTCCTAGGCGGCGGGCCGCTAATGATCGTGGCGATGCACTTTCCGCTGGTACAGCTCGAGCGGAATCCGTAGGTGTCGGTGTACTGCACCTCAGGGTCACCGGCCGCCATGCTGGTCCCGGACTTTGGACCAACGATGAACGTGATCGCGTACTCGCCGTTCCAGGACGGAGGGTCGGCGAGGGCAGTTGGGGGAACCGGCAGGGCGATCGCGAGCGGCGCGGCGCACAAACCGACGAGACTGCTGAGACGGTCTGGGGCCATCGGTTTCTCCTCTGGGTCCGCAACGACTTTGGAACTAGAGCGCGCTGCCACAATCTTGGATGTATACCCCTTCTATACCGTTATGCCGACGAAGCGCTACCCCTCTAGGAACGCGTTCTGCGCGCGTGCAATTGCACTGTGCGAATTAGGCAAGCGAGTTGGCGAAGCCGCTGACATCGCGCAGGCTCGCCGCGAACACGTCCGGCATGGCGCCGCCAAGCAGCATGTCACCACCGTGACACGTGCCGGCGACCAGCCGGCCTATCGCCGCGCGCGCTAGGCGGCGGTAGTAGTCCAGTCCCTCGTCGCGTAGCGGATCGAGCTCGTTAACGGAGATGACGTGTGGGGGCATGCCGCTCAAGTCCTCATCCGTGGCGACGCCCGGCCAGCAGGTGGGTCGTCGGAGTGGGCCTACTCGGGGTCGTAGATCGACGCCATCACGGCGAGCTGCTGACAACTGATGAAGTATCGGGGCGGTGACCGCGGGACGGCCACGGACCAACAGGGCGGTGTTCGTGTATTGAGGGAGACGATGAAATCGATCCGTGACGATCGCAGCCATCTGTTCAATCAGCGCGTAGCTGCCGGACGAACTGTGCGACGGCTGAGCCGATTTCGTCCGGGCTGTCTTCTTGGATGAAATGCACGCCGGGGACCGTGATTTCGCTGAGATTAGACCACGTCCGGACATAGTCACGAATGCGGCCGGTAAGGATGGCGCCGGGCTCGGCATTGATGAACAGCTTCGGCACGTCGGACGTCGCGAGCCAGGCCGAATAGTCCGCGACTACCGTCACGACATCCGCCGGCTCGCCCTCGATCGGGATCTGGCGCGGCCAGGTGAGCGTCGGGCGGCGATCCTCGCCGGGGTTGAGAAAAGGCCGGCGATATTCCGCCGTCTCCTCCTCGGTCAGCTTGCGCAGTACCGAGCCGGGCAGCACGCGCTCGACGAAGATGTTCTTCTGCAAG
>DATIOT010000387.1:0-5382 GCA_035472875.1 Mycobacterium sp. | reverse complement strand
CACCCGCAGCGGCGGCTCTTCGGCGTCGACGACCTCGAGCAGCGCGGCCGCCGAGGCTGTGTGATCGCCCTGCTTGGTCGCCCGCCCACTGCGCTCCTTGTCGGCGGCGGCATGTACGTCGTCATAGGCCGGCAGCCGGGCGGCGTGTTTGGCCGACGCGCCACCCCAGTCGGTGTCGAAGGCGGCCGGTTCGATCAAGGTGACGTGCACACCGAACGGTGCGACCTCCTGGGCGAGTGCCTGGGAGAAGCCCTCCAGCGCCCACTTCGACGCGTGGTACATGCCGAGGTTGGGAAACGCCGTGATGCCGCCGATCGAGGACACCTGGATGATGTGCCCGCGGCGCTGCTCACGCAGGTACGGCAAGGCGGCCTGGGTGACCCACAGCGCGCCAAACACATTGGTCTCGATCTGTTCCCGCGCCTCTTGCTCCGACAGCTCCTCGACGAACCCGAACTGGCCGTAACCGGCGTTGTTCACCACGACGTCCAAGCGACCGAAATGATCGTGCGCTTGCTTGACCGCCGCGAAGTCGCCGTCGCGGTCCGTGACGTCCAACCGAATCGGCAGCAGCGCGTCGCCGTAGCGCTTTACCAAGTCGTCCAGGGTCGCCGTGTTGCGTGCCGTGCCGGCGACCTTGTCGCCGCGCTCCAACGCGGCTATCGCCCAATCCCTTCCGAATCCGCGCGATGTGCCGGTGATAAACCAAACTTTTTCGCTCACGCCGAGTTGCAACGCAATCGTCGCCGCCCCATTCCCGAATTGGGGAACGGGGCCGGTAGCGTCGACGCCGTGAGTCGCGCGGCCCTGGACAAGGACCCCTGCGACGTTGCGTCGATGTTCGACGGCGTCGCCCGCCGGTATGACCTGACCAACACCGTGATGTCGCTGGGCCGGGACCGGTACTGGCGGCGAGCCACCCGGTCGGCGCTGCGGATCGGGCCCGGCGAGAAGGTGCTCGACCTGGCCGCCGGCACTGCGGTGTCCACTGCCGAGCTGAGGAAATCCGGGGCGTGGTGTGTGGCGGCCGATTTCTCGGTCGGGATGCTCTCCGCAGGAGCTGCGCGCAAGGTGCCGAAGGTTGCCGGTGACGCGACCCGGCTGCCGTTTGGCGACGGCGTGTTCGACGCGGTCACCATCAGTTTCGGGTTGCGCAATGTCGCCGACCAGCAGGCCGCGCTGCGTGAGATGGCCCGCGTTACCCGGCCCGGCGGTCGACTAGTGGTATGCGAATTCTCCACACCGACCAATGCGCTGTTCGCCACTGCCTACAAGGAGTATCTGATGCGGGCGCTGCCGCGCGTGGCGCGAGCGGTTTCCAGCAACCCGGAGGCCTACGTCTACCTGGCCGAGTCGATCAGAGCGTGGCCCGATCAGGCGACGTTGGCGCAGCGGATTTCACGGGCAGGTTGGTCGACGGTGCGGTGGCGCAACCTGACCGGCGGCATTGTGGCCTTGCATGCCGGGTATAAGCCCCTGCGGTGAAGAATTTAGTGACCGGCCGCTTGCAGGACGGGTGCCGACGCGGGGCAGTAGTGGTCGATCGAGGCGCCGAGGAACTGGAACGCTTGGCCCTGGGTGGTGCCTCTGGGCAGGTTGTGCTGGATGAAACCGGCCGCCTTGTACGCGTCACCGTCCACGCCTCTGGCCATTCGGTCGCAGCTGATCTTGCCTAGCCAGGCGAGGTAGTCCTGTGAGCCGTAGATACCAAAGCCGTTGACGGTTCTCTTGAAGTCGGTGTCATAGTCGGCCTGCGCCGGCGCAGCCAGTGCGATTGCCGCAGCCGCCACGGCGACGCTCGTAGCCAGCCTCGTACCCTTCATTAGCCGGACTATACGCTACGACGACCTAGTCTTGGTCCGGTATCAGCCAAGATGTGCCGACAACAGCCAGCCGCCGACCGACACGAGGTCGTTGGGTTCCGCACGCACCTCGATGCCGGGCATCCCGAAAAAGTCCTTCGGCGCCTTGGCGTAGAGGCGGGCCGGCCTGATCTCGTCGACGACCCAGTACTTGGACACCACTTCGCGCAGCTCATCGGCGGTGACCGCATTGATCGGGCCCTCGGTTACGGCCGCCCGATCGAAGACGAGGGCGAAGTAGCAGGCACCGGGCGCGGCGGCGCGGCTAATCGACTGCTGGTAGCCCTCGCGCGCCTCCACCGGGATGGAGTGGAACAAGGTGCTGTCGACGATGGTGCCGAACCGGCCGTCATATCCGGTGAACGAGCTGATGTCGGCCACTTCGAAGGTGACGTTGGTCAGGCCCCGTTTCTCGGCCTCGCGCCGGGCCAGGTCGATCGCGGTGGGTGACAGGTCCAGTCCCACTGTGGTGTGCCCTCGCTCGGCCAGCGCCAGCGAGATGGCCGCTTCGCCGCAACCCACGTCAAGGATGTCGCCGTGGAATTTGCCCTGCTCGATCAGGGCAGCCAGCTCGGGTTGTGGGGCGTCAATGCTCCATGGCGGGCGCACTCCGCCGCCAAACTGGGTGGATTCACCGCGATAGGCCGTTTCGAACTCGAAATCTGTCGGCTGAGTCATGACCCTAGGTATATCAAGCATCCTGATGCATGTCAACGAAATTGATATATAACTTTCCGACTGCTGAGCTTGAACAGAAAACTGGCTCAGCTGAACGGCGTTCGACGATCGAGCAGTCGCGACACTCGCCCGCTGCCGCGCCAGACCCGTGCCACCCAGTCCGCATCGTCGTCGGTGACCAGGTTGGCCATCACCCGCACGGCGATGGTCATCAGCGTCGTGGAGCGCATCGCGATCGGCCCGGTCGTGGGCAGGAATCGTTGGAAGGTCAGCGACAACGCCAGCCTGCGTGCGACCGAGAACCCGCGGCCATAGTGGTGCTGCAGCAGCGACGGCCACACATGTGAAAGGTCCCGCGACTCCAGCAGCTCGGCGGCCAGTCGCCCGGTTTCCAGGCCGTAGTCGATGCCTTCGCCGTTCAACGGGTTGACGCACGCCGCGGCATCACCGATCAGCATCCAATTCGGCCCGGCCACGCCGGAAACCGCACCGCCCATCGGCAGCAGCGCCGACGACACAGCCCGCGGCTGGCCGGCAAAGCCCCACTCGTCGCGGCGCAGGTCGGTGTAGTACGAGATCAGCGGCCGCAGCGCCAGATCCGCCGGACGTTTCGACGTCGACAACGCTCCGACGCCGATATTCACTTCGCCGTTGCCCAGCGGGAAAATCCAGCCGTAGCCGGGCAGCACCGCGCCGTCGGGGGAGCGGAGTTCCAGATGCGACGTCAGCCAGGGGTCGTCGCCGCGCGGAGTGGTCAGATACCCGCGGACGGCGACGCCGTAGACCGTCTCTTGATGCCAGCGCCGGCCCAGCTTGCGGCCCAGCGACGACCGGGCACCGTCGGCAACGATCAGCTTGCGGCAACCCACTTCGGTGCCGTCGGCCAACGTAAGCGATGTCACCCGTCTCGATGAGTCATGCCGCGCGGCAACAGCTTTGGTCCCGAGCAGCATCCGTGCCCCGAAATCCTCGGCGACTTTGCGGATCCGGTCGTCCAACTCGAGGCGGGCCACCGCGCTGCCGGTCGACGGGAACGACGGGCCGGGCCAATCCACTTCGAGCTCGCCGCCGAATCCGCTCATCCGCAGGCCACGATGCCTGATGCGAGTATCCAGCCAGGCGCCCAGCCCCAGCCGCTCCAGCTCGGCGACCGCGCGCGGTGTCAGCCCGTCACCGCAGGCCTTGTCGCGAGGGAAGCTGGCCGAGTCGATGACGAGTACGTCGCTGCCCGCGCGGGCGGCCCACGCCGCCGCCGCCGAACCGGCCGGCCCGGCGCCCACGACTACCACGTCGGCCTTGGTCTCCACGTTCACCAGTATGTTGGTCGGGTGAGGACTCCGGCGACGGTGGTGGCGGGCGTGGACTTCGGCGACGCCGCGTTTGCCGATACGGTGCGGGACGGTGTCGCGAAGATCGAGCAGCTCATGGATACCGAACTGCGCAGCGCCGACGCGATCATGACCGACTCGCTGACGCACCTGTTCAAGGCCGGTGGCAAACGCTTCCGGCCGCTTTTCACCGTGCTGTCCGCCCAGATCGGACCCAACCCGGACGCCGTCGAGGTGACAATTGCCGGCGCCGTCATCGAACTGGTGCACCTGGCCACGCTCTACCACGACGACGTGATGGACGAGGCGGAGGTCCGCCGCGGCGCTCCCACCGCCAATGTGCGCTGGAGCAACAACGTTGCGATCCTGGCCGGCGACTACCTGTTCGCGACGGCGTCGCGGCTGGTAGCACGGCTGGGGCCGGAGGCGGTGCGGCTAATCGCTGAAACGTTCGCGCAGCTGGTGACCGGGCAGATGCGCGAGACCCGCGGTGTCGCTGAAGGGGCAGATTCGATCGAGCACTACCTGAAGGTGGTCTACGAGAAGACGGCCTGCCTGATCTCCGCGGCGGGCCAGTTCGGCGCGATGTTCGCGGGTGCCGACGACGATCAAGTCCAACGGCTGAGCCGGCTTGGCGGCCTGGTGGGCACGGCGTTTCAGATCTCCGACGACATCATCGACATCGACAGCGACTCCCACGAGTCGGGGAAGCTGCCCGGTACCGATGTGCGTGAAGGGGTGCACACCCTGCCGATGGTCTACGCGCTGCAGGAATCCGGGCCCGAGGGGACTCGGCTGCGCGAGCTGCTGGCCGGCCCCGTCGAAGACGACGAGGCGGTAATCGAGGCGTTGACGCTGTTGCGGGCGTCGCCGGGCCTGGTCAAGGCCAAAGACTTCCTGGCGGACTATGCGGCTAAAGCACACCATGAGCTGGCCCTTTTGCCCGATGTAGCCGGGCGATACGCGCTGGAGGCGCTTGTCGACTACACCGTCAGCCGGCACGGCTAGCGCGTCGCGGAACTCGCAAGGTCATCTCGGGCGTTCAATTGGCTGTAGTCCGCAAGTAGTGAGTGTTCCTAGGAGGACAGGGATGACTTGGCATCCTCATGCCAACAGCCTGAAGACCTTCGTCCTGTTGGTCGGTATGTCCGCGTTGATCGTGGTCATCGGCCGCTTGTTCGGTCCGACGATGATGTGGGTGGCGGTGCTGTTCGCTGTCGGTATGAACGTCTACGTCTATTTCAATAGCGACAAGCTGGCGCTGCGGGCGATGCACTCGCAGCCCGTTTCCGAGCTGCAGGCGCCGGTGATGTATCGGATCGTGCGCGAGCTGGCCACCAGCGCGCACCAGCCGATGCCGCGGCTGTATATCAGCGACACCAATGCACCCAACGCGTTCGCCACCGGCCGCAACCCGCGCAATGCCGCGGTGTGCTGCACCACCGGCATCCTGCAGATCCTCGACGAGCGTGAGCTGCGCGCCGTGCTGGGACACGAGCTTTCGCACGTCTACA
>DATIOT010000386.1:0-8854 GCA_035472875.1 Mycobacterium sp. | reverse complement strand
GGCCAGCTGCGCGGCGATGCGGCTGTCACTGTCATCGAGATCACCAAACTGCGCGCGCTGCCACAGCGTGTAATCGACATACTGCACCGGCAACGGCTCCCAGCCGGGGGCCCGCCCCGCGCACCGGCTGGCATAGGCCACCCCCAGATCCCTGATCAGCGCGGCGATCGACCAGCCATCGGCGGCGATATGGTGCACCACCGCCACCAACACGTGCTGCTCGTCGGCGAGGCGGAAAAGCCTTGCGCGCAACGGGATCTCGGTAGCCAAATCAAAACTGTGACGCGCCACCGCGCCAATGGCCTCGCTCAACCGGTCCGCCGACCAGCCGGTGGCATCAACAACATCCCAACCCAAATCGGCCCGCTCAACAGGGATTACCAGCTGCTCGGGTATGCCCTCGACCGCCGGGAACAGTGTGCGCAGGCTTTCATGGCGGCCCACCACATCGGCCAGCGCCGCACCCAACGCCTCGGCATCAAGGCGCCCGCCCAGCCGCAACGCCGCCGCCATGTTGTAGACCGGTGAGGGCCCCTGCAACTGGTCGATAAACCACAACCGGCTCTGGGCAAACGACAACGGCACCACCGCCGGCCGCTCACCCGCCACCAACGGCTCAAGCCGACCCGCATCCGCACCGATACGGGGCGCCAACTGGGCAACCGTGGGCGCCTCGAACACGGTGGGTACCGAAAGGCCGGCATCCAGACCGGTCTCGATCGCGGCGACCAGGCGCATCGCCAACAGCGAATCCCCACCCAAATCGAAAAACGAGTCGTCGACACCGACCTTGTCGATCCCCAGCACCTCGGCGTAGATGCCGGCCAGGATCTCCTCGACCGGACTAGCCGGAGCGCGATAACCACCACCGGCACTCTGGTAGCCGGGTGCCGGCAGGGCGCGGGTGTCGAGTTTGCCGTTGACCGTCAACGGCAGCGCCGCCAACGCCACCACCGCGGCCGGCACCATATACTCCGGGAGCCGCTCGGCCAGCGCGGCACGTATCTCGGCCTGGTCTGCCGTGCCGGTAACATAGCCCACCAGACGCTTATCGCCGGGGCGGTCCTCGCGGGCGATCACCACCGCCTGCTCCACCCCATCCAGCCCGGCCAACACCGCCTGCACTTCACCGCACTCGATGCGATAGCCGCGGATCTTGACCTGCTCATCGGCGCGCCCCAGATACTGCAGCTGCCCATCAGCGCCCCACCGCACCAGATCCCCGCTGCGATACATACGTATCCCCGGCGCTCCCGCGCCGCCGAACGGGCAGGCCACAAACCGCGACGCGGTCAACCCGGCCCGGCGCACATACCCACACGCCACGCCGCGACCGGCCACATACAACTCACCGACCACCCCGACCGGCACCGCCCGCAACCAGCCGTCCAGCACAAACAACGCCGCAGTCGACACCGGCGCACCAATGGGCACCACACCCGAGCCCGCCGCCAACGGCGCGCTCATCGACGCATACACCGTGGCCTCGGTCGGCCCGTAGGCGTTGATCACCACCCGCCCCGGCGCCCACCGATCCACCACCTCACCCGGACACGGCTCACCACCCAACAGCAACGCCACCGACTCCAACCCCTGCGGCGAGTGCACCCCCACCGCCGACGGGGTCTGCGTCAACACGTTGACCTCCTCGGCCACCAGCAAGTCGTGGAAATCCTCCGGTGACCGCGCCACCTCATCAGAGACCACCACCAGCCGCCCACCACCCAACAGCGCAGCCCAGATCTCCCACACCGAAAAGTCGAAAGCATACGAATGACACTGCGTCCACACCTGCCCCCCCGGCAGACCCGCCGGCGACGACTGCGCCAAATGAGCCAAGTTACCGTGAGTGACGGCCACCCCCTTGGGCACACCGGTGGTGCCCGAGGTGTAAATCAGATACGCAAGATCATCGCCGCCCACTACCGGCAATACGGTGCAGGGATCGGCGTCAACACCGGCATCGTTGACATCGATCACCAACAGGTCGCACCCCTCCAACCGCCCGGCCAACCCCGCGCTGGTCACCGCGGCCACCGGCGCGGCATCGGCCACCATGAACTGCACCCGCGCCCCCGGCACCGCCGGATCGATCGCCAAATACGCGGCCCCGGCCTTGAGCACCCCCAACATCGCCACAACCGCCTCAGCCGAGCGCTCCAACACCAGCGCCACACACTGCCCCGGACCCACCCCCCGGCCCGCCAACACGCGCGCCAACCGGTTGGCCGCCTCCTCAACCTCGCGATAGGTCCACGAACACCCCTCGCATACCAGCGCCACCGCATCCGGTGTCTGGGCCACCCGCGCGGCGAACAACACCGGAATCGACACCGGCGTGGCGGGCTGGGTCAACACCGCCCGGTTACCGATCTCATCCAGGCGGGCATGCTCACCCTCATCGAGCAGATCCACCGACGACAACGACCGGGTGGGGTCGGCGGTCATCGCCACCACCACCCGCTCCAACCGCATTACTAAATCGCGGACATCACAATCCGAAAACAATTGCCCAACACCCGCGGACCCACTCGTCGTCGCGCTGGGCTGCGTTTGGAGAAAAAGCCGATCATCGTCCCTAAAAAAGTCCAGTCCAAACTGATCGACGAGGTTAGTATGGGTCAGGGTCCCCGATGCCGTAGCACCAGCAAGATCCGCCAGATGTGTAGTCGGAATGAAATTAACAATTACGCGATTCGACGTCCGCGCGGAGCCGCCGAGATGTGCCTTGTTCTCAATAACGTGCACCGGGAACCGCTGATGCTGCAGCGCTTCCCGCAGCCGCGTGTCGACATGTTCACAAAAACTAGCAACCGCGGACCCCGGCGAAGCTTGCAACACCAGTGGGACGACCCCGGTAATCATTCCGGGCACCGTCTGTGTCTCCGGACGCACCCGCCTGCTTACCGGAAAATCGAGCACCACCTCCGAGCTCTCGACGTCGCACCCGTGCACCAGCAGCGCGCACGCCGCAGCAATCACCGACGAGCGACGCACCCCCAACGCCTGCGACAACACTTGGATCCCGGCGACAACGACAGGGTCCAATTGAACCGGTGCAGAAGACTCATATGGATCACGCCGGTCCGTGGCGGGCGCCAACCGATAACGCGGTTCGCTTTCCGGCGGAAGGTTCTTGGTCCAATAGGCCCGATCATCGAGATAATCGGTGGACGCTTCGTATTCTAACTCGCAAGCAATCAGATCACTCAGCGACCCAAAAAAAGCAGGGGGAATCGACGCGCCCGAAGCAATTGCGGAATAGACAGCTACGATCCGATGAATAACAAGAGCAAGGCCGATTCCGTCTACCACTATATGATGGCAGCACACGAAAAAATAAAATTCATCTACCCGCGTCTGCAACAACGCAAATTTGAACAGCGGGCCACCAAGCGGCATCAGCGTGCGCTGAATCGAGGATGCCAGCCGATGGGCTTCCTGGACAGGATCCTGCGAGCCCATGAGGTCATAGCGGGCAAGCTCAACATCCGGGTAATCAACCGTCTTTTGGAAAACCTGACCGTCCACTTCGAAAAAGACGGCTCTAAGTGGTTCGGCCTCGCGCACCACTTGACCGATCGCGCGCTCCAGCAAACCAGGCTCGACCGTGCCCTCGATGCGCACAAGATAGCCCAGCTGCCACCTCGCAGCGAAGCGACCCGATTCCTGCGCAAGCCATATATCCAGCTGTCCCCGCATCAGCGGAAGGGCGCGGTTATCGAGTTCCATCCGACTCCCCAACCCGAACGGGTTTTACTTATCAAGCTCGGCTCTCCGCCCGCCGTCACGCGCAGACATGAGTCAGGCAACCTGACCTTACTGGTGCCCGACAAGGTCGGTCCGGCGTTTTGGCAAAGTTTCTGGTGGGGCTTGTGAGACTTCTGCGTAACTCGTGCCCGCGCCGTAGGGTGGTGCCGGTTACGCAATGTGCCTGTAGCGATGTATCGGCGTGTAGCCTGCCATATCGGAGGGCACGAGCCCTTCCTCGAATGATGACGTTTTCGGCGCTCGCGAGTGACGCGAGCGAACGCCGCCTCACCGTTGCTGAGATAAGTCACGCAAAGGTGAACCGAGTCGAAGGATCTCCAGCCGCGCGGGGCCGTTGTCATCACCACTGCCACGTCAAAGATGCGCAGGATGTTTGGAGTACGCGAGAGGAGTTGACGGCGAAAATACGTTCAAACGTTCAATGACGCTGCTGCGCGAGGAAGACCATCTCGTCGGTTTCGTCGCGGCGCAGCCGGTTGCCGTCACAGGGATTGGCCGAGATGTGTCGGGCCCGCACTGCCGCATTGAGAGCACCGGCCAGAAAGCCGTGCTTGTTCGCGGCGGTCTTGGCAGAACCAGTCAAGCTGTTCGCCTCCATAAACCGAGGCATAAGTTGGCAGTCGACATTGAGAGTTATGGAATCTCGTAACACTACAATCTTGTCGGCGACGCCGCGCAGCGCGGCCTACTTCTAAATCGGCCGGATTGCCTCCTTCTCCAGGATGGTGGCCACGCCGGGCGCGTCGATCATGGGAACCGAATCTCGCTATCAGTCACACGAATCACTGATCGCGGCGGGGCAGTCCGGCGCGCCTGGATGGTGCTCAGCGCGGTACGCAAGACCTACAAGGTTCTGATGTTGCGGATCTGATGTTGCGCGCGGCGCGAGCACCGGAGGCCACGCTGGGGCAGCGGCTCTTCTCGGCCCGGTATCGCGCCCGAACTGAGCGCCGAGGAAACGGCCAATGCGGCCGGCGTGCCGGTCGATGTGGTCTACTGCCGCCGAAGCCGAAGTGCCACTTGACGCCCACACCATGGCTGTATTATCCGCGGCTCTGACGTCACTGACCCGACGCTGACACCGCGCCGAGGTCACGGCGCGATCGCGTCCGCCTCGGCGTCTACCTGACGTGTTTCGAGCGGCTTCTCGCGTTTCTCCCAGCGCCGCAACCCGTCCCGGCAGGGCGACTCGACCAGGGCGTAACGGACGGCGGCGATCGCGAAACCGAAGATCAGCGTCAACACCAACACCATGGGCATCCGGCCGGTGAACGGAAACGTCCCGATCACCGGGAACACCATGGCCAATGCGGCGAGATGCCATATGAAAAGTCCGTAGGACCACCGGCCCAGAGTGACCATGCCGGCAGTGCCCAGCACCCGGTGTGGCGTATCGAGCCGGTCCAGCACGAGCGGCGCGACCAGTGCAAACGCCGCCACGGAACCCATTGCCGTCTTCACGGTGAACTGTGTGGCGGTGCCCGGAATCAGCCCTTCCGGACCGGCCAGCGGGGAGGCCGCCACCAGAAAGGCCAGCACCGCTACGACGGCTATCAACACGCGGCCGCGACACCCATACACTCACCCGGGCATACCTGGTCGCCGCGCTGACGGTCGCCGGGGCCGGTGAGGAGGTGAGGGCCGCCGCGAACGGGCTGATGGACGCCGCCGAGGCCACCCACAACCCCTATCCCCTCGCGTACGCGCTTTACGCTTGCGGCTACGCCTTCCGCGATGCTGATCCCGTCGGAGCGCTGGAAGCCGTGCGCCGGGGTCTGATGATCGCCTAAGACAGCGGCAACCGCTTGGTCGAATCAAACCGGGCGACCGTTTTGTCTGGGCTTGAGGCCGAACACGGTGGCCCGGTTTCGGCGCTCGATCACATCACTCTGGCCATCCGCAACTTCTACGACTCAGGCAACGTCGGATTTATGCGGCGCCCTGGCAACTCTCGCGGTGTTCCTCGACCGCCTCGGACGCCTTGAACCGGCAGCCACCATCGCCGGTGTCGCATTCAATCCCCTCACCGCGTCGGAACTCAGCACCGCCATCACCCACCTCCGCGATGTCCTCGGCGGCCAGACCTACGAACAGCTCGCCCGTAGGGCGAGACGATGACGACCTCCGCCATTGCGACGTACGCCTACGACCAAATCGACCAGGCCCGAGCGCAACTGAGTGCTGTCTCGTAATAGCACATCTAAGACGCCCGGCGGACGTCCCGAACCGACCCCGTTCGCCGAGGTCGGTATGTCTCGAAAGTTCGTCTCGGAATAACTTTCTCGAATCTGCGATTTCCCGTACTTATGAGTCATGCCCCCGACGTCAATGGACACACCGTTGGTCAACGGATCGGCTATGCCCGCATCTCGATCGTCGCCCAGACCCTTGAACAACAGAACGTCGCACTCGCCAAGGCCGGAGTGACGAAGACGTTCTCGGACAATATGTCCGGCGTTCGCGATGACTGTCCGGGCCTGGCCGAGTTGATGAAGTATGTCCGCGAGGGAAACACAGTCGTGGTGTGGAAGGTGGACCGGCTGGGCCGCAACACTTTACACATCTTGGAGACCGTCCAAGCTCTGCCCCGGTGATCTGCTCACGCGGACACCGGTTCCTGCTTCTTCAAGACCTTCAGAGTCCGAACAGCGTGCTCCGGCTGATCCCGAACATGGTGGTGAACTCACTCACCGGCTCGCCCTGTTGGTAGAGGCGCAAAAGCCGTTTCTGTTGGGCCGGTCAAGCTTCATGGGTTTGGTGGCGGCAAGGCCGCGTGCGATCCGAGCCTCGCGGGAGGCGGCACGGCGTTCCTTGCCGAGTTCGAGTTCCAGCTCAGCGATGGTGGCCATGATGCTGGTGACCGCACGCCCCGTGGGAGTGCCCGTGTCCACCCCTTCGCGCAGCGACCGAACGTGGATACCGCGAGTGGTCAGCTCATGCAGTGCGGTGGCGACTTCTCCCACGGAGCGTCCGAGCCGGTCTACCGCGACGACGACGAGTTGGTCGCCCCGACTCATCAGCCGCGCTTCTGCCAGCCGGGTGCGAACAGGACACCGAAGCCGAGCAAACAGGGTTGGCTCGAGGCGCGTTGGTACGTGTTTGACCGGTGTGTCGGCCTACAGACACGCACGTTCGCGGGCAGCGAGTTCGACCGTGACGGGCAGCGTCGACATGCCGCGCAGCGTGACGTTCGGCTTGTACAGTGGCTCACGGTCAAGACGTGCGTTAGGGAAGCGCGACGTCACCGCCGACAATGCGATCGACGCTTCGAGCCGCGCCAGCGGCGCGCCGAGGCAGAAGTACGGACCGTGCCCGAACGCCAAGTGGTGAATCGTTTCTCGGTCCGGGTCGAACTCGTCGGGCCTCTCGTTGACGTCGGGGTCGCGTTGGGCGCCGGCCAGCAACAGCATCATGATGCCGCCTTTCGACACCGTGACATCGCCAATCGTCATGTCCTCGCCGGCGATTCGCGCCATCAGCTGGTTCGGTGGGTCGTAGCGCAGCGTCTCCTCGATCACCGCCGACACCCGCCCCGGGTCGGTGCCCAGCGCGGCCCACTGCCCTGGATGACGCAGCATCGCCAGGATCGCATTGGCGATCAGGTTCACCGTGTTCTCATGCCCGGCGATGAGCACCAGAGTGCAGGTCGCGATGATTTCCTCCTCCGTGAGCTGATCACCGGACTCCTCCACCGCGATCAGTGCCGATATCAGGTCCTCACCGGGCGCACGGCGGCGCTGCTCGATCAGGTCGTGCAGGTATCCGTGCAGCCACAGTCCTGCCCGCCTCCGTTCGTCGGACCCGTCCGGGTCGCGGTTGAATGTGATGAACGGGTCGACCAACCGCGCCAGCGGCGCCGACGCCCGGCTGAAGTCCGGCTCGTCCTCGATCGGAATCCCGAGCAGCCGGCAGATAATCGCCACCGGCAGCGGGTAGGCCAGGTCAGCGATCACGTCGAAAGTGCCCGCGGCCTCGACATCGTCAAGGAGCGAAGACACCAGCGCGCTGATGTCCGGCGTGAGCGCCATGACCACCTTCGGTGCGAACGCCTTGCTGACGAGCTGGCGCAACCGAGCGTGATCCGGCGGGTCGAGGGACAGAAAGCCTGTTTTGCCGAACGGCCGCGGCTGGGCACCGGCGGCGATCTCTGGCCGTGCGAACATGATCCCGGTGGCCGACGCGGGGTGCCGAAGCACCTCGTCGCAGTCCCGGAATGAGCTGAACACCGTGAGGTTGGCCCAGGGTATATGCAGCGGTCCACGTTTTCGGAGCTCATGGTAGACGGGATACGGGTTCGCCCGCGTCGACGGGCGGAGGAGCCGCAGCAGCAAGGCGTGCGATGCAGCCGGAGTTGTCATTTTCGTTATTGTGCGCCTTGTGCACGCGTTGCGTGGGCGTTTGAGAAAGCGCTCGCGGAGCATCGAGCAAGTTCGCCCCCAGCCGCGATGCATCCCGCCGTGGGCGCGGATCTCCCCGGCTGGCCGAGCCCTGCCATTTCGGTCAAACATCCCGAAGCTGGCCGAATTCAGCTACGCCCAGGTCGACGACACATACGCGGAGCGGGCTAACACTGACTCCTGCCGGACCAGCGGGCAGCCCATGCACCGTTCCGAACTACACCTTCGGGCCGTAATTCTCGCCTCCGACGACGACATGCCCGGTGCCGGAGGCGATCTCGGCAACTCGGGCCTTGCTTCCCGGTGGACGGACTCTGAACCCATCAACCCCCGTGTGGAGCGTGTACTCCCCATGACAGCACGCCACGACAAGGAACTGGCTCAGGCGGTCCAGGCACTCGAAGTTCGTGCAGTGAGAGCCGGGTACGCAGGGGGCTGAATCCCGTTGCGGCGGTGACGGGCTCGGGATCAGAAGGGAGGACCAACAATTGCACATCACACCGAGTATCACTGTGGCAGCAGTTCTCATGGGAGCCGCCGTTGGTTTCGCCTGTCCGGCGTGGGCCGACGATCCCGATGGGACGTCGACTGCCAACTTATGCCTCGGTTTATGGAGGCGAACAGCTTGACTGGTTCTGCCAAGACCGCCGCGAACAAGCACGGCTTTCTGGCCGGTGCTCTCAATG
>DATIOT010000385.1:0-5686 GCA_035472875.1 Mycobacterium sp. | reverse complement strand
CTGGCCCGATGGTTCCCACGGAATGGGGATCCCAGAGTGATCACCGAGCGGACGTCGGCGGGCAAAGCACGCGCAAGTTCACGAGCATATATTCCGCCGGCGCTCCAGCCGATGATGCTGACCCGACGCCCGTCGGCCCTTTCGCGTACGTGGCGCAGGCGCTCCGGCAGCGTTTCCTTCATGCTCGCGCGATACCCCATGTTGTACCCGAGGCCCCAGTCGTAGACCCGATATCCCAAGCGGCGCAGGGTATCACGCATCAGGTCAGTCGAGAGTGGGCCAGCCAGAAACCCCGGGATCACCAGCACAGGATGCCCGTCACCCCGCGGCCAACCGGCGACGCGCCCCAAGCCACGGCGCGCGGCCAGATATTCAAGCCCGGTACGCCATTCCAGCACACGCAGCAGATGTTGCGGTGCCTTCGCATTAGCGGCGTCAGGGACCTGAGTTGGCTCGCGCCCGGCGAACGCCGAAACGGCCTGAGAACGATCCGAACCATCGGGTAAGTCGACCGGTTCACACATAGAAGGCATCTAGGATCTCCTTGGTTTGCTCGCCGAGCTCCCCATCTCGAACAGGCGCAGACGGAGTCTCACTCGTCCTCGTCCTCCTCGGCGACTCCGATTGTCTTGTTTAGCCAGTTGGGTGCCAGCGCCGAGATCGCCGTGGCTCCTGCCGTGGCACCCAGCACGCCCGTCCAGGCGACCGGTCCCAACGGCGTGCATCCGAAGAACTGGCTGATGACCGGGGTCTGAACTATGCCGACCAGCACGCCCGCGCTGCCCAGTGCGGTCGCCACGACGAGTGGGCTGTGTCGGCGCGTGAGCAGGGTTTGCGCCAGCTGCGTTGTCACCAATGCGGTCAATCCCATTGTAGCCGTGCGGCGTTCGCTGCCCGGCGTCCAACGTCCGATTGCCCAGGCGGCCGTCGCGCCGGCGGCCGTGACGGCACCTCGACTGACGATCTGGCGCATCAGCGGAGCGTCTAGCGAGGGAGTAGGCCCGCTCAGCACCGCGCGTTGGTGTTCACGCCGTGCCTCTTCGGCCTCTTCGTCGGTTTCGTAATCGGCTTCGTCGGGTTCGACGTACTGCGAAGTGACCGCGACCGCAAGCGCGGGGAACATGTCGGTGAGCAGGTTCACCAACAGCAGCTGACGGGTTCCCACCGGCGCCCGCCCGGCGCCGAAAGCAGTTCCGATGATGGTGAATAGCACTTCGCCCACATTGCCGCCGACCAGGATCGTGACTGCATCGCGAACACCGGTCCACATACTGCGGCCCTCGACCAGCGCGTCCAACAGCACGCCGAGATCCTCGTCGGTCAAGACGATGTCGGCGGCCCCGCGCGCTGCCGACGAACCACGACCGCTCACCCCGATGCCCACGTCGGCCATCCGAATCGCGGCGGCGTCGTTGGCGCCGTCGCCGACCATCGCGGTCACTCGACCGCTGCGCTGCAAGGCGGCCACGATCTGTACCTTTTGTTCCGGGCTGACGCGGGCGAAGACCTGGACGTCGGCGACGAGTTTGGCGCACGCGTCCTCGTCGAGACCGGCAAGTTCGGCACCGGTTACCACCCGCGCATCCGCTGACAGGCCCAACTGACGGGCAATGGCCCGTGCTGTGACGGGGTGATCGCCGGTTATCAGCACCACGTTGCGGTCGGCGTCCAGCAACGCTTCGATCAGCGGGCGCGATGATGCCCGCGCGGTGTCTGCCAAACCGACATAGCCGAGCAACTCGAGGTCCTGGGCGGCGGCGTCGACGGCATCTGCGTCGGTGTCCTCGTCGTCGGTGGTCCCGTTGTCCCAGGCGCGCTGCGCGACCGCCAGCACTCGCAGGCCTTGTTCGGCAAGGCTGCGCACCAAAGATTCGGCATGCTCGTGGTCTGCGTCCGGATCGGCGAACCGGCAACGCGGCAGGACCACCTCGGGAGCGCCCTTGAGCATCAGGATTGGCGATGACGGGCCTGTGCTCAGTGTGCCTATCGCGGCGGCGAAGCCACGACTGGACTCGAACGGCACCTCCGCGAGAACTGTCCACCCCGGATCACCTTGGCTGGTAAGCGAATTCGCTGCGGTGACGATAGCTTCGTCGGTGGCGTGCGCATGTCCTTGCCCCTCTTGGGGCTGCGTGGATGCCCACGCGGCCGCCCTCAGCACGGCAGCGGACCGCGGATCGGCTGCGTCCGGGAATGGATCCTGTGGACTGGCCGCGCTGGGCACGGCGCATATGACGCGCAATCGGTTCTCGGTGAGAGTGCCGGTCTTGTCGAAACATACGGTGTCGACTCGGCCCAGCGCTTCGATGGTGCGGGGGGCGCGGACCAGTGCTCCGCGTGCCGTCAGGCGCTGGGCGGCGGAAAGTTGGGACAGGGTAGCCACCAACGGCAGGCCCTCCGGGACGGCGGCCACCGCAATTGCGACGCCGTCAGCGACCGCCTGACGCAGTGATGCGCGCCGTAGCAACGCCAAAGCGGTTACCGCGGCACCGCCGGTAAGCGTCAGCGGAAGGACCTTGCTGGTGAGCTCTCGCAGCCGGGCTTGGACTCCGGCCGATGTTTCGACGTCTGCGACCGCCGAGATCGCGCGATGCGCGGCGGTGCCGACCCCGGTGGCCACGACGATCGCCCGAGCGTGCCCTGCGACGATCGTGCTGCCCTCGAACAGCATGCTGGCCCGGTCCGGGTCGTTGACAGCGACGGGGTCCACCTGCTTGTCCACCGGCAGCGACTCTCCGGTGAGTAACGACTCGTCGACCTCGAGGTCTTCGGCCACCAATAGGCGCGCGTCGGCCGGGACCACTTCCGGTGCAGCCAGGTCGATGACGTCACCGGGCCGCAGCGACTTGGCGGACACCGTAGCCGTGCGGGTGGCATGCTGGGCCGCCTCCAACCGGCGTCGCGTCGTTGCGACTGCGGGGACTACTACCCGGCGCACGAACTGGTCCTGCTCGGCGAACAGCTCGGCAGCAGCCGCCTCGGCCCGTAGCCGTTGTGCCCCACCGGTTATCGCGTTGACGGTCATCACGCCCGCGACCAGAAGCGCGTCGATATTGCTGCCGACAATCGCGGATGCAGCGGCTCCGACAGCCAGGATCGGGGTCAGCGGATCGGCGAGTTCGTGCCGTGTGGCCACCGCCAGGCGCCCCAGGGTTTGTACTGGCCCCCGCAGCGGTGCCAGCGCTGGGCTGTAGGACAGGTCGTCGAGACGGCGTCGCCACGACGGCGTACCGGGCTCGACAGCCAATGGTCGCGCACCGCCGGCCAGCCGCGAATAGACGATCTCCGGGTCCAGCGCATGCCAGGCGGTGAGCGGCTGCGGGGTGGGATCCGGCAGCCGTAGCACCCTGCTGGCCGAGAAGGTTCCCGCCACCAACGCAGTGGCCGCGGCTGCGTTGACCGGATTGAGCCACCGACGGAAGCTAACGGGGTTCGTGGGTCTGTCTTGCTCACCGGTGACCAGCAGCAGTCCGGCCAGCGTCGTACCGCCCTGGGCAAGGTGCACAGCCGATTCGCTGGCCGACCGGGCTACCGGAATCGCTGACAGGATCCGCACCGCATCAGCCAGGTCGGTGCCGGTGATGATGTCCGCACTCCACGGTGTAGCCGCGCGTGGATCATCGAGGGCCACACCGACGTCGGCGATCGCCAGCGCGGCCAACGTGTCGGTCGACGCGAAGTCGCGGTGCACCGCGGTAATCAGCAATACCGGTCCGCGATCCGCCCGCAGCTCACGCACCAAACCCAGCAGCGGCGTGCCAGGCGGATGCGTCGCGCCAACGCTGGCGGTCAGATCCTCGGTGCCCGCGACGTGGCGCAAAACCACCCGGGCTCCGGTCCGGTGCGCGGTCTGAAACAGCGGAATCGCGTAGGGGTCGACTTCCCAGCCAACATCAACGCTGCCCACGCATTCACCGTCGACCACGAGGTCGGCGCTTTCACGGCCCTGAGCCGGCGTGGCCGACGGACCTTGCACCGGAACCCATCTCAGCCGCGCACCGGTGGCCGGCAACTCATCGGGATCCGGCTCTGGTGCCTCCTCACCATGCAGCAGTGCATCGGCGACCTCATAAACCCGGTCGTCGTCCCAGCCAGGCGCATCTCCGCGAGACTGCAAAACGGCACGGTGATCACCGCGCAGCGCGGCGCCGTCGATGACGACCACCTTGACCCGATCCAAGCGACGCAGCGCACCCGGGTCGAGGACTAGTTGTCCGCCATTTGCCAGCCCGCGACCCAGCACCGCCGCGAACGCCTGCCGGCCCATATGCGCCGCTCTCGGCACACCGGCCAGGATCGCGCCGGCCGCGTCTTCGGTACCACCACCGGCCACCAACGCACTCGCCGCGGCGATCAACGAGCCGTTCGCCGCCGAATTGGCATAGCTCTCCACCGGCCCGGCCATTGACCCTTTGGCGGTGTCGATTGCGGCGTCGATGGCTCCACCGACCACGACGTGCGAAGCCTCACCCGCCGCCGCGGCTGCCCAGCTGTGCCGCGGCTCATGCGATTTCACCCCGGCTGATGAGATGACGGGGACCACCGGAGCTTGCGGCCGCTCGGGCGAGGCCAGCTGAGGCTCCCGGTCTCGCCACACGCGACGGTGAGCCGCGGCCTCGGAGATTTGCAGGGTACGTTGCGTCAGATCGAGCAGCGGTGTGCCGACCGCTTGGGTTAGCCCGTTCGCCGCCGCCGTCGTAGCGGCGAGCGCAATATCGGTGCCCACTCGGCCCAGTCGCGACTCCAGGAGCGACACCGTGCGCGGTTGGTGATTGATGAGCGCGGCCGCAGCCTGGGTGGTTTGCGGTGCAGCGGGCAAGCGGATGACCCAGCCGGTAACTGCGGCACCCATTGCGACCAGATCCATTGCCGCGGCGGTTAGCGGCACCAGAATCGCCAACGGGTTACCCGGGTCGGCGAATGGCGCGGAAAGAGGTGCCGATCCGGGCCCTGACGAAGCTATGTCGGCGGCTACGGAAGCAACCGTTTCGCGCACCTCGTCTAAGACGATGTCGTTGTCTGCGTCATCGGAGAGTTCGACCACCAACCGGCCCAAGGAGCCCTCGACATGGGCCTTGGCGACTCCCGGAATCCTGCGGACCGGCTCCTCGACTACCGCCGCATACTCGTGCCAGCGGGGGAACGGCAGCAACGGATCCAGGTCCAGATGCAGCCGCTGTCCACTCTGCCAGCGCACCGGCGCCGCGATGCTGTCAGGGGACCCGTTGGGGGAGCTGCTCATCCCGAGCGCTCGCTCGGTTGAGTGGGTCACCGACTGCACCACCGGGCCGGCCAGCTCCAGTACCGGGCTGGCCAACACCTGGACTGCGCCCGCGGCGCCAGCCGCAGTGGACACGCCGGCTCGCACTACCTGGGCCGCTCCGTCGGTGACGCCAGCGACGACGCTGGCTACACCCGGAATCTTCATTTGGCCACCCTTCATTTACGTCTATATTCGTGGCGTCTTAGGGAGCTGTCCACATATGGCCTCGAACGTAGGCCTTGCGATGGCACTGATGGCTGTGATGGCTCGGCGATTCGAATAATTAACCGAGCTGCAATCGCCTCCCCTGAGGGGTCTTACCGGCTTGGCGGCAATCCAAACGCGGGAAACAGGGCCGGATCGAGGAAAACGGTGATCGCAGCGATCCCGGCGGCGCCCGCGGTGAGGACGTGGATGGAATGC
>DATIOT010000384.1:0-6458 GCA_035472875.1 Mycobacterium sp. | reverse complement strand
GCAGCGGACCCGAAACACCGGCCTGTTGGGCGTTCTCGGACAGCAGCGAAAACTCGGACAGTCCGGCCAGTTCGTCGTCGGAGAGCTCGGTCACGATCTCTGACACTACTTTGGGCCGCCGGGTGTGCGTCTAGGGCGTTGCGTGTGCGTTCAGGGCGCGCATTTCTCGGGATTTCTCCGCCGTCAGCGCACACCGAAAGCCGTCAGCGCACACCGAAAGCCCTCAGCGCACACCGAAAGCAGCCAAAAACGAGTGTGCGGTGAAGCCGCGGGACGCGACCCCACCGCACACCGATGCAGGAGAGTTAGCCCGAGATGATGAACTCTTCGAGCTGGGTGCGCGCGACGTCGTCGGGCAACTGCTTTGGCGGGCTCTTCATCAGGTAGGCCGACGCCGCAACGACCGGTCCGCCGATCCCGCGGTCTTTGGCGATCTTGGCCGCACGCACCGCATCGATGATGACGCCCGCCGAGTTCGGCGAGTCCCAGACCTCCAGCTTGTACTCCTGGTTCAGCGGCACGTCGCCGAAGGCACGGCCTTCCAGGCGCACGTAGGCCCATTTGCGGTCATCCAGCCAGCCGACGTGGTCGGACGGGCCGATGTGGACGTCCTTGGTCTTGAACTCGCGCTGCAGGTTGGAGGTGACAGCCTGGGTCTTGGAGATCTTCTTGGATTCCAGCCGCTCACGCTCGAGCATGTTCAGGAAGTCCATGTTGCCGCCCACATTGAGCTGCATGGTGCGGTCCAGCTGCACGCCGCGGTCCTCGAACAGCTTGGCCATCACCCGGTGGGTGATGGTCGCGCCGACCTGGCTCTTGATGTCGTCACCGACGATCGGCACGCCGGCGTCAGCAAACTTCTTGGCCCACACCGGGTCGGAGGCGATGAACACCGGCAGCGCGTTCACGAAGGCCACACCCGCGTCGATGGCGCACTGGGCGTAGAACTTGTCAGCCTCTTCGGAACCCACCGGCAGGTAGGACACCAGCACATCGACTTCGGCGTCCCGCAGCACCTGAACCACGTCGACGGGCTCGACGTCCGACAGCTCGATGGTGTCGGCGTAATACTTGCCGATGCCATCGAGGGTGGGCCCGCGCTGCACCACCACATTGGTCGGCGCCACGTCGGCGATCTTGATCGTGTTGTTCTCCGAGGCGAAGATCGCATCCGACAAGTCGAAGCCGACCTTCTTGGCGTCCACGTCGAAGGCTGCCACGAACTTGACGTCGCGGACGTGGTACGGACCGAACCGCACGTGCATGAGGCCCGGCACCAAGGATGTTTCGTCGGCATTCTGGTAGTACTCGACGCCCTGTACCAGCGAGGACGCGCAGTTTCCGACGCCGACAATGGCGACTCGTACCTCGGTCTGCGCCTCCGGCGCCCCTAATGGCTGGTGCTCACTCATAGGGCGTTCTCCTAACTCCATAACTTTTGTTTCGGGTGTCTGGGTGAGTGTTTGTTTGTGCTGGGTTCGTGCAGGGTTTACGTCTGCTCGGAGAGGCCGGGCATTGCCCGCTCCGCAGCAATGAGCTCGTTGAGCCACTTGACTTCGCGTTCGCTGGACTCGAGCCCGAGTTGATGAAGCTGGCGGGTGTAGCGGTCGAACGAGCTGCTGGCCCGCGCCACAGCTTCGCGTAGACCTTCGCGGCGTTCCTCGACCTGACGGCGGCGGCCTTCCAGGATGCGCATGCGCGCCTCTGCCGGAGTGCGGTTGAAGAACGCCAGGTGCACCCCGAAACCGTCGTCCGTGTAGTTGTGCGGGCCGGTGTCGGCCACCAACTCACCGAATCGCCGACGGCCCGCATCGGTTAGTTGGTAGACCCGGCGGGCCCGCCGGACCGGGGTCCCGGCCGGTGCGGCATTCTCGGCAATCAAGCCCTCGGCCTGCATGCGCCGCAGCGCCGGGTACAGCGAACCGTAGGAAAATGCGCGGAACGCTCCGAGCAAGCCGGTCAGCCGTTTGCGCAACTCGTAACCATGCATAGGCGATTCGATTAGCAGACCCAGGATGGCGAGCTCCAGCATCGAGTCACCCCCTTTGCATGGCTGGTTACGACGGTCCGACGCCTCGCGTCATCCTATCGTTTCGATATATTTGCCACAACAGCACTTCGTGTTGGTGCGCTATTAGTCACATCGACACATCTTGAGCCCGGACCGGGGATAAGCCCTCTACGTGGGCAAATCCAACCGTTTGAGGGTGCCGTCACCGGCGAACACGATGGAACCACCACCGTAATCGCTGGAGACATACACCGACAACGACAATGCTCCGGGCGTGGTCGGGTCCGTGGCGGGCTCGACGATCAGGTACATGGTTTTCACGTCGGACTGCTTCATGTGCAGGGTTTCTGGGGCACCGCGCAGCATGGCGACTGTCGCCGTTATGTCGAACTTGCTGAGGTCAACCGCGACCGGTCCATCGGCAGCGCTTTTGGCGGAGCTGGTCGGATCACCCCATCCGCCGCGGTAGTCGTAGGCCAGCACCCGGCGGTCGTCGGAGGGGTCTGGGCGGTCGAGTATGGCGTAAGTCGGGTAGATCACCAGCCGGAAACCCACGGTGTTTCCGAACCTTTTGCGCGTTTGCTCCAACAGGCCGGTAAGCCCGCCGAGCGAATGCAACTGCGTGGGAGGGTCAGCACCACGGCGGCAACTCGGTCGGGCTTGGCTCGGGGATCCGTGGTGAAGTCCAGTGGCGAGCGGGTGTTGCCGTAGAGGCCCCATCCGATGCCGACGCCCAGCAACACCGACACGACGAAGGCAGCGGCCAATATGCCCCACCCGCCGAATTTCGCAGGTGACTTGACGGCGCGCAGCTGCACCGGGGCGCTGTCGGTCTGCAGATCGGCGACCCGGGCCTGCAGATCGCCCAGCGTGACGGCGCTGGTGGCGGCGCTGATTCGTTCCCGGTGCTCTTCCATGGAGAGTTCGCCGTCGTTCAGTGCAATCGAGAACCCTGCAGGTGTCTTGCCGGTCGCTGTCCTTGGCGCGGGTCAAAGTTGTTGCCCCACCACCAAGGGGCGCCCCGAGCCATTTCGCCACGCGGATGATCGTAGAAGTTTGGGTCGAGTTCGGCACCGAATACGACGAGCCATTACCGCGGCTCGGCCAGTGCGACGGCCTTGGTTGCGTATCGGCGGTACGGATGGCGACGTACTCTGGTGACCGTGCGACTGCAGCGACAGGTGGTGGACTACGCGCTTCGGCGGCGCTCACTGCTGGCCGAGGTGTACTCCGGCCGCACGGGTGTGTCCGAGGTATGTGATGCGAACCCCTATTTGCTGCGCGCCGCGAAGTTTCACGGCAAACCGAGCCAGGTGATGTGCCCGATCTGCCGAAAGGAACAGCTCACCCTTGTGTCGTGGGTGTTCGGGGATCATTTGGGTGCGGTATCGGGCTCGGCGCGCACAGCTGAAGAGTTGGTCTTGTTGGCAACCCGGTATCAGGAGTTTTCGGTCCACGTGGTGGAAGTGTGCCGAACCTGCAGCTGGAATCACCTAGTCAAGTCGTATGTGCTCGGCGCGGCACGCCCGCCCAAGGGCACCCGCGACACGCGGACGGCGCGCAACGGCGCCCGCACGGCCATTGAATAACGAAGGGCGCCACGACCAGTCGTCCAATGAGGCGAGCGGGTCGGCGACTGAGCGTGTGGGCAAGCATGCAGGCACCGAACGCCCGGACAATCCTGACCGTCCGGACGATGGCGCGCGTCCGGAGCCCAGCTCTCGCCGTGCGGTTCCCCCCGACGACCGGCTGACCAGGATCCTCCCGCCCGTCATCGACGACCGGGCACCTAGGCGGCCAGATCCGATCGAAGAGGTCAAGGCCGCGTTGGCCGGGCCCCCGTCGACCCCCCTGCAGCCAGACGCGGTCCAGGAGGTCAAGGCCGCGCTCGACAACCGCTCGGCAGCCTCTTCGCGGCGCGACCGGCTTATGTCCGGACACCGCGGACCGGCAGGACCTCCACCTCCACCCCGCCGGCCTGGCGGGCCCGATGATCCGATCGGGCCAGGCCACAGAGCCCCCGGGCCGAGGCTGGACTGGAGCTGGGCCGACCAGATCAATTGGCATTGGGTGCGACGGGCGGCCTACCTCTCCGCGGCCGTGCTGGTGCTATTGCCGATCGTCACCTTCACCATGGCGTACTTCATCGTCGACATTCCCAAACCGGGCAACATCCGTACCAACCAGGTCTCGACGATCCTGGCCAGCGACGGCTCGGAGATCGCCAAAATCATTCCTCCGGAAGGCAATCGGGTCGACGTCAACATCAACCAAGTGCCGGTGCATGTGCGCCAGGCGGTGATCGCCGCAGAGGACCGCAACTTCTATTCCAACCCGGGCTTTTCGTTCAGCGGATTCGCGCGGGCGGTGAACAACAACCTCTTCGGCGGCGGCGATCTGCAGGGCGGATCGACGATCACTCAGCAGTATGTAAAGAACGCCCTCGTCGGCTCCGCACAACATGGGTTCAGTGGACTGCTGCGTAAGGCCAAGGAATTGGTCATTGCCACCAAGATGTCGGGGGAATGGTCCAAAGACGATGTGCTGCAGGCCTATCTGAACATCATCTACTTCGGCCGGGGTGCCTACGGGATTTCGGCCGCTTCCAAGGCCTACTTCAACAAGCCGGTCGAGCAGCTCACCGTGTCCGAAGGCGCACTTTTAGCCGCACTGATTCGGCGACCGTCCTCGCTGGACCCGGCCGTCGATCCAAAGGGCGCCGCGGCCCGCTGGAACTGGGTGCTTGACGGCATGGTGGAGACCAAGGCGCTATCGCCGAGTGATCGCGCGGCGCAGGTGTTTCCACCGACGGTGGCGCCCGATCAGGCCCGCGCGCAGAACCAGACCACGGGCCCCAACGGACTGATCGAGCGTCAGGTGACCAAAGAGCTGATGGAGCTGTTCAACATCGATGAGCAGACCCTGAACACTCAGGGACTGCAGGTCACCACCGCAATCGATCCGAAAGCCCAGCAGGCAGCGGAGAAGGCGGTATCGAAATACCTCGACGGGCAAGACCCCGACATGCGGTCCGCCGCGGTTTCCATCGATCCGCACAACGGCGCGATACGCGCCTACTACGGCGGTACTGATGCTAACGGTTTTGATTTCGCTCAGGCCGGGTTACAGACGGGATCGTCGTTCAAGGTGTTCGCCCTCGTTGCCGCGCTCGAACAAGGGATCGGCCTGGGCTACCAGGTCGACAGTTCTCCGCTGACGGTGGACGGCATCAAGATCACCAACGTCGACGGCGAGAGCTGTGGGACCTGCAATATCGCTGAGGCGCTGAAGCTTTCGCTGAATACCGCCTACTACCGGCTGATGCTCAAACTCAAGAACGGGCCACAGGCTGTCGCGGACGCCGCACATCAAGCCGGTGTCGCGACCAGCTTCCCCGGCGTCGATCACACGCTCTCGGAGGACGGCAAGGGCGGACCACCCAACAACGGGATCGTATTGGGGCAGTACCAAACTCGGCCGATCGACATGGCCTCGGCGTACGCCACGCTCGCCGCGTCCGGCGTCTATCACCCGCCGCATTTGGTGCAAAAGGTCGTCAATGCCGATGGCCAAGTCCTTTTCGACGCCGGTAACTCGGACAAAGGTGAACAGCGCATCGACAAGGGGGTCGCGGATAACGTCACCGCGGCGATGCAGCCGATCGCCGCCTATTCACGCGGCCACGCCCTGGCCGGCGGACGGTCGTCGGCAGCCAAGACCGGCACGGTGCAGTTGGGTGACACCCAGGCCAACAAGGATGCCTGGATGGTCGGCTATACGCCGTCGTTGTCGACGGCTGTGTGGGTGGGAACTGTCCCAGACAACGTGCCGCTGGTAACCTCCTCGGGCGCAGAGGTTTACGGCTCGGGCCTGCCGTCGGATATCTGGAAGTCGACCATGGACGGCGCTCTGAAGGGCACCTCCAACGAAACCTTCCCCAAGCCGACCGAGATCGGTGGCTACGCGGGCGTGCCCGCTGCGCCGCCTCCGCCGCCCCCGCCGCCGGCTGAGCAAGTTATCCAGCCCACCGTCGAGGTAGCGCCAGGCATCACCATCCCGGTTGGCCCACCCACGACGATCACTGTCGGGCCGCCGCCGCCCGGCGGCAACCAGCCGGGCGGCATTCCGCCGGGCGGCCCCCAAGCTCCACCGCCGGGCGGCGCTCCACCGGGCGGGCCGCCCGCTCTCCAACCGCCACCGTGACCGGCCGGCAGCAGAGCGCCACTATCTCGCCGCGGCCGCTGGCCGCGGATCTGCGTAGCGCCGACAACCGCGATTGCCCTAGCCGCACCGACTTTCTGGGCGCCGCCCTGGCGGATGTCATAGGCGGACCGCTGGGTCGGCATGCGCTGATCGGCCGCACTCGGCTGATGACGCCAGTGCGGGTGATGTTTCTGATCGCGCTGGTGTTCCTGGCGCTCGGCTGGTCGACGAAGGCGGCCTGTCT
>DATIOT010000383.1:0-8592 GCA_035472875.1 Mycobacterium sp. | reverse complement strand
CGCGGCGTTTGGGCTGGCCACCGAGATCATCGGCGAGTTGACCGCCAGAACCGGCGGGGTTGCCGGCCGCCGGGTGTGCGCAGTCGTCGGCTCGGGCGACAACGGTGGTGACGCGCTGTGGGCGGCGACCTTCCTGCATCGTCGCGGCGCGGCTGCCGACGCGGTGCTGCTCAATCCGGACCGCACGCACCGCAAGGCACTGGCGGCGTTCACCAAAGCCGGCGGTTGTATCGTCGAGAGCATCTCGGCGACAACCGATCTCGTCATCGACGGGGTGGTGGGGATCTCCGGCTCCGGGCCGCTGCGACCGGCGGCGGCCGAGGTGTTCGCCGCTGTCGATGCCAACACAATCCCGGTGGTCGCCGTCGACATCCCCAGCGGTATCGACGTGGCGACCGGAGCGATCGCCGGCCCCGCTGTGCATGCCGCGCTGACCGTCACCTTCGGCGGGCTCAAACCCGTGCACGCGCTGGCCGACTGCGGCCGCGTCGCGCTGGTCGACATCGGCCTCGACCTGCCGGAGACCGACGTCATGGGTTTCGAAGCCGGCGACGTCGCCGCGCGGTGGCCGGTACCCGGTCCCCACGACGACAAATACACCCAGGGCGTCACCGGGGTGATGGCCGGCTCGTCGACGTACCCCGGTGCGGCCGTACTGTGCACCGGTGCCGCCGTCGCGGCCACTTCCGGCATGGTCCGCTATGCCGGCAGCGCGCACAGCGAGGTGCTCGCGCATTGGCCCGAGGTGATCGCATCGCCTACCCCGGCAGCGGCCGGGCGGGTGCAGGCCTGGGTGGTGGGGCCGGGATTGGGCACAGACGACGCCGGGGCCGCCGCGTTGTGGTTCGCGCTGGAGACGGACCTGCCGGTGATCGTCGACGCCGACGGGCTGACGATACTGGCGGCCCATCCCGATCTGATGGTCAACCGCACTGCGTCGACGGTGCTGACTCCGCACGCCGGTGAATTCGCCCGGCTGGCCGGGAACCCGCCCGGGGACGATCGGGTGGGCGCCACCCGCAAGCTGGCCGACGCGTTGGGCGCCACCGTGCTGCTCAAAGGGAATGTCACCGTCATCGCCGACCCCGACGGCCCGGTCTACCTGAATCCGGCCGGGCAGTCCTGGGCGGCCACCGCCGGGTCCGGCGACGTACTGTCGGGGATGATCGGCGCGCTGTTGGCGGCAGGGCTGCCGGCCGTTGAGGCGGCCGCGTCCGCGGCCTTCGTGCATGCGCACGCGGCAGCGCTGTCGGCCGCCGACCCGGGGCCAGGTGAGGCGCCGACGTCGTCGTCACGGATGATCCCGCACATCCGAGCCGCCCTTGCCGCCCTGTAGCTCTAAGCCGTCCAACGAAAGGATCCGTCGTGACCCTCAGCCACCCGTCCGTGCCCGCGCACTCCATCGCTCCGGCCTACACCGGCCGGCTGTTCACCACCCCGGTGCCGGCGTTGCGGCTGCCCGAGGAGTCGATGGATTCGGAGGCTGCCTACCGCTTCATCCACGACGAGCTGATGCTCGACGGCAGTTCGCGGCTCAACCTGGCCACCTTCGTCACCACCTGGATGGATCCCGAAGCCGAGAAGTTGATGGCCGAGACGTTCGACAAGAACATGATCGACAAGGACGAATATCCGATCACCGCGGCCATTGAGCAGCGCTGCGTATGCATGGTGGCCGACCTGTTCCACGCCGATCACTTGCGCGACGACGACCCGTCCAGCGCCTGCGGGGCGTCCACCATCGGCTCCAGCGAGGCGGTCATGCTCGGTGGTCTGGCCATGAAATGGCGCTGGCGCGAAAAGGTGGGTAAAGGCTGGGAGGGCCGCACCCCCAATCTGGTGATGGGCTCCAACGTCCAGGTGGTCTGGGAGAAGTTCTGCCGCTACTTCGATGTCGAGCCCCGCTATCTGCCGATGGAGGAGGGCCGCTACGTCATCACGCCCGAACAGGTTGTCGAGGCTGTCGACGAGAACACCATCGGGGTGGTGGCGATCGTGGGCACCACCTACACCGGCGAACTCGAGCCGGTCGCTGAGATCTGCGCGGCGCTGGATAAACTGGCCGCAGATGGGGGTGTGGACGTTCCGGTGCACGTCGACGCGGCCAGCGGGGGCTTCGTGGTGCCGTTCCTGCACCCGGAACTGAAGTGGGACTTCCGGCTGCCCCGGGTGGTGTCGATCAACGTCAGCGGCCACAAATACGGGCTGACCTACCCCGGTATCGGGTTCGTGGTGTGGCGCAGCCACGAGTACCTGCCCGAGGACTTGGTCTTCCGGGTCAACTACCTGGGCGGCGACATGCCGACGTTCACGCTGAACTTCTCGCGCGCGGGCAACCAGGTGGTCGGCCAGTACTACAACTTCTTGCGGCTGGGCCGTGAGGGTTACACCCAGATCATGCAGTCGTTGTCGCAGACGGCGCGCTGGTTGGGTGAGCAGCTGCGCGAAGCCGACCACTGTGAGCTGATCTCGGACGGGTCGGCGATCCCCGTCGTCGCGTTCCGGCTGGCCCGCGGCCTGGGCTACACCGAGTTCGACGTCTCCCACGAGCTACGGACCTTCGGCTGGCAGGTGCCCGCCTACACCATGCCCGACAACGCCACCCACATATCCGTGCTGCGCATCGTGGTCCGCGAGGGCCTCTCCGCCGACCTGGCACGGGCGTTGCACGACGATGCCCGCACCGCGCTGGCCTCCCTCGACAAGCTCAAGCCGGGCGGGCACTACCAGGCCCAGCACTTCGCGCACTGATGCTCGCAGGCAGTCCGCAGAGCCCGTTCTGGGAGAATGTCGGCAGCGAACCGACAGAAAAACGAGTGGGAGCACGACTTCGTTGGCCGTTACGCCGATATCATTGAGTCCTGGCGTCCTCGCCGAGGCCGTGGTGGACCTGGGTGCAATCGAGCACAACGTGCGGGTGCTGCGCGAGCACGCCGGCCCCGCGCAGGTGATGGCTGTCGTCAAGGCCGACGGCTATGGCCATGGGGCTACCCGCGTCGCCAGCGCCTCGCTGGCGGCCGGAGCGGCTGAACTGGGTGTCGCCACCGTCGACGAAGCGCTGGCGCTGCGCGCCGACGGGATCACCGCACCGGTGTTGGCCTGGCTGCATCCGCCGGGGCTTGACTTCGGGCCCGCGCTGCTGGCCGACATCGAGATCGCCGTGTCCTCGGTGCGCCAGCTCGACGAGCTTTTGGACGCGGTGCGCCGGACCGGCCGGACAGCTACGGTGACTGTCAAGGTGGACACGGGGCTGAACCGCAACGGCGTCGCCCCGGCGCAATACCCGTCGATGCTGACCGCGCTGCGCCAAGCTGTCGCGAAGGACGCCATCCGGCTGCGCGGGCTGATGTCGCACATGGTTTACGCCGACCAACCGGACAATTCCATCAATGATGTTCAGGCCCAACGGTTCACCGCCTTACTGGCGCAGGCGCGCGACCAAGGGGTGCGGTTCGAAGTTGCGCATCTCTCGAATTCATCGGCCACTATGTCGCGTCCCGACCTGGCCTTCGATATGGTGCGGCCCGGTATCGCGGTGTACGGTCTGAGCCCCGTGCCGCAGCTCGGTGACATGGGGCTGATACCGGCGATGACGGTGAAATGCGCTGTTGCGCTGGTGAAGTCGATCCGCGCCGGGGAGGGCGTGTCTTATGGGCACACGTGGATCGCCGAGAGCGACACCACCGTGGCGCTGATGCCGATCGGATACGCGGACGGTGTTTTCCGGTCGCTGGGCGGACGGCTGGACGTGCTGATCAACGGCAGGCGGCGGCCCGGCGTCGGGCGGATCTGCATGGACCAATTCCTCGTCGACCTGGGTCCCGGGCAGATCGATGTCGCCGAAGGTGACGAGGCGATTCTGTTCGGGCCCGGCAGCAGAGGCGAACCCATCGCTCAAGACTGGGCCGATCTGCTCGGCACCATCCACTACGAAGTGGTCACCAGCCCCCGGGGGCGCATCACCAGGACCTATCGCGAGGCCGGAACCGTTGAGCGATGAGAAAACTCGCAGGCGCCGCAGGGAGACGGCTTGGCTTGCGGGAGGTGCGGGGCTGACTGCGGTCGCCACCATCGTCGGGGCCTCGGCCCGCCGTTCGATGATCCAACGCACCGCAGGAGTCGAAGACCCCTACGCCGATGAGGATTTCGAGAGGCTGGACAGCGATCGCAGCTATGTGGTGACCACGCCCGACGGGGTGCCATTGGCTGTCCGCGAAGTAGGTCCGCTGGACGCCCCGCTGACCATGGTCTTCGTTCATGGCTTCTGTCTGCGTATGGGCGCCTTCTACTTTCAGCGGACCCGGCTCGCCGAGAAGTGGGGCAAGGGCGTGCGCATGGTCTTCTACGACCAGCGCGGGCACGGCCGGTCCGGCGAAGCCGCGCCGGAGACCTACACGTTGACCCAACTGGGCCAGGACCTGGAAAGCGTGCTGAAGGAGGTCGCGTCGCGCGGGGTGATCGTGTTGATCGGCCATTCGATGGGCGGCATGACGGTGTTGTCGCATGCCCGCCAGTACCCCGAGCGGTACGGACGACGGATCGTCGGTGCGGCGCTGATTTCCTCTGCCGCCGAAGGGGTTACCCGGTCGCCACTGGGCGAGATCCTGAAAAACCCGGCGCTGGAAGCCCTCCGGTTCACCGCCCGGTCCGCCCCCAAGCTGATGCACCGCAGCCGCAACGTGTCACGGTCCCTGATCGCCCCGATTTTGCGAGCCGCGTCTTTCAATGACCTGCAGGTCAGTCGAAGCCTGGACGCGTTCTCCCAGCGGATGATGAACGGCACCCCGATCGCCACCCTGGTGGGCTTTTTGCACGCTCTGGAAGTGCACGACGAAACCGCTGGGCTGTGGACATTGCTGCGGATCCCGACCCTGATCGCGTGCGGTGACCATGACCTGATCACCCCGGACGAGTACTCGAGGAAGATGGCGGCCTCGCTGCCGCAATCCGAGCTGGTCATCGTCACCGGGGCCAGTCACCTGGCCCTGCTGGAAAAGCCCGATGCCATCAACGACGGTCTGGTCCGGCTCGTCAACCGGGCCACCCCGAGCAAGATGGCGCTGCGGTACCGGCGATTTCGGGAACGGTTCCGGCGACATGGCTGAGCGGCAGGGCACGGCCACGTGCGAGCGCGTCGAGGACACCGTTGCACTGGGGTCCCGGTTGGGTGAACAGCTGCGCGCCGGTGACGTGGTGGTGCTGTCCGGTCCGCTCGGTGCCGGAAAGACCGTGCTGGCCAAGGGTATTGCCGCGGCGATGGATGTCGACGGCCCAATCACGTCACCGACGTACGTGCTAGCGCGGGTGCACCCGGCGCGGCGGTCCGGCGCGCCGGCGATGATTCACGTCGACGTCTACCGGCTGTTGGACCACTCGGATCCTCCAAGCGCCGACCTGCTCGGTGAGCTCGATTCGCTGGACCTCGACACCGATCTCGAGGACGCGGTCGTCGTGGTGGAGTGGGGCGAGGGCCTGGCTGAACGCCTCTCCGAGCGGCACCTTGACGTCCGTCTCGAACGGGTCAGCCACTCCGACGTGCGGATCGCGACCTGGGAGTGGAACCGCTCATGAGCCTGATCCTGGCCCTCGACACCGCCACCCCGGCGGTGACCGCGGGCGTCGTGCGGCTGCAGGGAACGGAATGCACCGTCCTGGCCGAGCGGGTCACCGTCGACGCCCGGGCGCACGCCGAACGGCTCACTCCCAATGTGCTGGCCGCCTTGGCCGAGGCCGCGCTGACGATGGCTGATCTCGACGCCGTCGTGGTGGGCTGTGGTCCCGGCCCATTCACCGGTCTGCGGGCCGGGATGGCAACCGGCGCCGCCTACGGGCACGCGCTGGGCATCCCCGTGCATGGCGTGTGCAGCTTGGACGCCATCGGGGTGCAAACCACCGGCGACACACTTGTGGTCACCGACGCCCGCCGGCGTGAGGTCTACTGGGCCCGCTACCACGACGGAGTCCGCACCGACGGTCCGGCGGTCAACGCCCCGGCCGACGTTGACCCCGGCTCCGCGCAAGCGGTGGCAGGCTCGCCCGAGCACGCGGGCATGTTCGGCCTAGCGATCTGCGGGCCCGTCTACCCGACGCCGGCCGGCCTGGTAGCCGCGGTGTCCGACTGGTCCGATAACCCGGCGCCGCTAGTGGCGTTATATCTGCGCCGGCCCGACGCCAAGCCCTTGGCTGCCCGCCGATGACCGCCTGGAGCGAGCCCGTGACCATCGGCGCGTTGACACCCGCCGACGCCGAGCGCTGCGCCCAGCTGGAAGCCCAGCTGTTCGACGGCGACGACCCATGGCCGGCGGCGGCGTTCAACCGCGAACTGGCCAGTACCCATAACCACTACGTGGCCGCACGCGTCGCCGGCAGCTTGGTGGGTTACGCGGGCATATCCAGGCTGGGCCGCAAGCCGCCGTTCGAATACGAGGTGCACACCATCGGCGTGGACCCGGCATACCAGGGACAGGGCATCGGCCGCCGGATACTCGAGGAGCTGCTGGATTTCGCCGACGGCGGTGCCGTCTACCTGGAGGTGCGCACGGATAACGAGGCGGCCATCGCGCTGTACCGCAGCGTCGGTTTCGTGCAGATCGGCCTGCGCCGGCGCTACTACCGGGTCAGCGGCGCCGATGCGTACACCATGCGGTGGGAGGGCTCGTGACGATCATCTTGGCCATCGAAACCTCTTGCGACGAAACCGGAGTCGGCATCGCGCGGCTGGACGCCGACGGCGCTGTGACGCTGTTGGCCGACGAGGTGGCATCCAGCGTCTACGAGCATGTCCGGTTCGGCGGCGTGGTCCCTGAGATAGCCTCACGGGCGCATCTGGAGGCACTCGGTCCCGCCATGCGCCGCGCGCTGGCGGCGGCCGGCGTGGAACGACCCGACGTCGTCGCCGCCACCGTCGGACCCGGGCTGGCCGGTGCTTTGTTGGTGGGAGTGGCTGCGGCTAAGGCATATTCAGCTGCTTGGGGAGTGCCGTTCTACGCAGTTAACCACCTGGGCGGGCACCTGGCCGCCGACGTGTATGAACACGGACCGCTACCCGAGTGCGTGGCGCTGCTGGTGTCCGGTGGGCACACGCATCTGCTGCAAGTGCGCTCGCTCGGCGAGCCGATCATCGAGCTGGGCAGCACCGTCGACGACGCCGCCGGCGAGGCCTACGACAAGGTCGCGCGGCTGCTGGGCTTGGGCTATCCGGGCGGCAAGGTGCTCGATGACCTGGCTCGCACCGGCGATCGGGATGCCATCGCGTTCCCGCGCGGCATGACCGGCCCGGCCGATGACCCGTACGCGTTCAGCTTCTCCGGGCTCAAAACCGCCGTCGCGCGGTACGTGGAGAGCCACCCCGACGCGGGGACGGCCGATATCGCCGCCGGGTTCCAGGAAGCCGTCGCCGACGTACTGACCAAGAAGGCGGTGCGCGCGGCAACCCGGCTCGGCGTCTCGACTCTGCTGATCGCGGGGGGAGTGGCCGCGAATTCGCGGTTGCGCGAGCTGGCCACGCAGCGCTGTGCGGCGGCGGGCCTGACGCTACGGATTCCCAGGCCGCGGCTCTGCACCGACAACGGGGCGATGATCGCTTCGTTCGCCGCGCATCTGGTGGCCGCGGGAGCGTCACCATCACCGCTGGATGTGCCCAGCGACCCGGGTCTGCCGGTGGTAAAAGGGCAGGTTAGCTGACTTCCAACGAGGTCGGGCGCGCCAACACACCGGAAGCAGCGGGGTGGCCTTGAGTGCTAGCACTCGCATGTATAGAGTGCTAGGTGGCAATCGGCCGATCCCCTGTGTCGGCACCCGCGACGACGGCGCGAGGGGCCCGGACGGATGCCGATCACCTGGTAATTCGGACGGTTCGGGGCAAGCCCCGGACCGACCGCCAACTCCGGTCCGGGCACGCCCCGGACCCGATCCAAACAGTGGAGGGCTCCAATCGTGGCGAAGGTGAAGATCAAGCCACTCGAGGACAAGATTCTCGTGCAGGCCAACGAGGCCGAGACCACGACCGCGTCCGGTCTGGTCATTCCTGACACCGCCAAGGAGAAGCCCCAGGAGGGCACCGTCGTCGCAGTCGGCCCCGGCCGGTGGGACGAGGACGGCGAGAAGCGGATCCCGCTTGACGTGTCCGAGGGCGACACCGTCATCTACAGCAAGTACGGCGGCACCGAGATCAAGTACAACAACGAGGAGTACCTGATTTTGTCGGCGCGCGACGTGCTGGCCATCGTCAACAAGTAACAGCGAACGTGACCGCCCCGGCGATCCGCGAGTAACAGCGGCGGATTCCCGGGGCGTCATGCTCAGCAAGGACGGAAACGCTTATGGCAAAACTGATTGAGTTTGACGAAACCGCTCGCCGCGCAATGGAAGCGGGCGTCGACAAGCTCGCCGACGCGGTCCGCGTCACGCTGGGGCCGCGCGGCAGGCACGTCGTGCTCGCCAAGGCATTCGGCGGCCCGGTCGTGACCAACGACGGCGTCACAATCGCCCGCGAGATCGAGCTGGAGGACCCGTTCGAGAACCTGGGCGCCCAGCTGGTGAAGTCAGTGGCGACCAAGACTAACGACGTGGCCGGTGACGGCACGACTACCG
>DATIOT010000382.1:0-9412 GCA_035472875.1 Mycobacterium sp. | reverse complement strand
TGAACGGCATGAACTTGTCCGGGAACCCCGGCATGGTGCACGCGATGCAGATGCCACCCACGTTGGGGCAGCCGCCCACGCCATTGATCCAGCCACGCTTGGGCACGTTGCACTTCACGACCGGCCCCCAACAGCCAAGCTTGACAATGCATTTCGGTGACCCGTACTCAGTGGCGAAATCGCCCTGCTCGTAGTAGCCGGCCCGGTCACACCCCTCGTGCACCGTATTCCCGAACAACCACTTGGGTCTCAACGCTTCGTCGAGTGGGATCATCGGCGCCTGGCCGGTCGCCATGTAGAGCAGGTAGGTCAGCGTCTCCGACAGGTTGTCCGGATGGATCGGGCAGCCGGGAACGCAGACGATCGGAATGCCGGCCTTGCTCTTCCACTCCCAACCGAGGTAGTCGGGCACCCCCATCGCTCCGGTCGGATTGCCGGCCATCGCGTGGATGCCGCCGTAGGTCGCGCAGGTCCCGACTGCGACGACCGCGGTGGCCTTGGGCGTCAGCCGGTCGAGCCACTCGCTGGTGGTCATCGGCTGGCCGGTGGCCGGGTTGTTGCCGAACCCGCACCAGTAGCCCTCGTCCTTGAGCTTCTCGTTGGGAATGGACCCTTCGACCACGAGGACGAAAGGTTCTAGCTCGCCGCGATCGGCTTTGAAGAACCACTCGAGGAAATCGTCCGCCCCTCCGGTGGGTCCGCATTCGAAGTCGATCAACGGCCAGTGCACGGCGACCTTCGGGAGGCCGGGAAGAGCCCCGAGGGCGATCTCCTCGACGCTGGGCTGGGTGGCGGCAGTCAACGCCACCGAATCGCCGTCACAACTAAGACCCGCATTGATCCATAGAACATGGATCAATGTTTCTTCTGCTTTGACTGCTGCTTCTGTTGGCATGCTGGAGCTTTCCGGGGCGGGCTGAAACCCCTACGCTGCCGGAGTCGACCGTCGGCCCACTTGCGCAGCGCTGTTTTTGGGTCTACGCCTGCCATCAGGCGTTGTCAACGGTGCGTATTCGCGGGTAAATACACAGATGTTCTATGCGACTGGGCAGTTGGCCAATTTTCGTTCCCCGACAGGGGGTTTCGGCGGTCTGCAGGGTCTCCGGCAACCAGTAAGTCTGGCTAAACGAGACCGGCTATTTTCGTTGTCATGCAAGTCATTTGCAAGAATGTTTATCGTTTGCATCTGCGCCGTGACCGCTTCAGTCTTCGAAACCTCCGGCGAATCGTCGTAGCCAGCCGAACCAGGGTCCCATGCCGGCTCCGGTGCGCGCGCTGATCGGCAGGATCGGCGCAGCCGCGTTCACCTCGCGAACATGTGCGATGTAGGTGTCTACGTCGACGTCGAGGTGGGGCACTAAGTCAATCTTGTTGAGTAGCACCACATCCACGGATCGGAACATCACCGGGTACTTCAGCGGCTTGTCCTCGCCCTCGGTGACGGAGTAGACCATGGCCTTGGCGTGCTCACCGACGTCGAATTCCGCCGGGCAGACCAGATTGCCGACGTTCTCGATGATCACCAGGTCCAGTCCGGGAAGGTCGAGGCCCGGCAGCGCACGGTTGACCATGGGTGCGTCGAGATGGCATTCGCCGCCAAACCCGTTGCTGGTATTGAGCAGTGACACCTGGGCGCCGCGGCCACTGAGCTTGGCCGCATCCAGGTCAGTGGCGATGTCGCCTTCGATCACACCGATTGCGAGTTCGCCGGCGAGCTCGTCGAGCGTTGCCTGCAACACGGTGGTCTTTCCCGACCCCGGTGAGCTCATCAGGTTGAGGGTGCGGATACCGTTGCTCTCGAACGCCGCCCGGTTGGCATCGGCGAGAATGTCGTTCTCGGCGAAGATCGCCTCCAGCACGTCGATACGTTGCTTGCCCGTCTCGTAGTGACTGTGATCGCCGTGTTCATGGTCATGCTCATGGGGAAGGTGGTCGTGCTCGTGGGTGTGCACGGTTCCATCGTCGTGCCGATGAAATCTACCCATGATCAAACCGATTCATAGTGAACACCTTTCACGAGACGTCCAGCGACGTCACCAGGAATTCGTTGCCGCGTAGCACCTCGACATCGGGACTGTCGCATTGCGGACACCAGATTGACCAGGCCGACGTGATCTCCGACTGCCGGCCGCACGCACGGCAGCACACCTCGGCGGTGACGCACTCGAGTTCCAGCTCGGCATCGGGCATGTTCTCGGAATCCCGGACGAGTGTCCAGCAGAACGACAGCGATTCCGGTACCACCTGGCGAAGAGCGCCGATCCGCACGCGCACCACATCGACGTGTCGGCCGTCGGCATGCGTCTTGACCACACCGGCGATCGCTTCGCACAGCGACAGCTCATGCATCGCTGGTCACCGGCGTCTCGCAGCCTCTCGGCTCGGTTTGTGGGCTAAGCCCATGAAAACGTTTCTACACCCCAGGCGCGGTTATCCTGAAGCTCGAGCGCACTGTGAAAGTTGACGAGTTATACGCCTCGATCGAGGCGAACCGCCCCGGTCGCGATGATGTCGTGTATCTGGAGCGGCGCGGCGACGAATATGAGTGGTGGGTGGTGCCCCGAGACGGCTCGGCCCAGCAGGTCGGCGTGGACCATCCCGATCCCGATGTGTGGATGTCGTTTTCAGCAGCCTGGCCGGTTGAACCGGAGAGGTTGCGCCGGTTCTTCGATGACCTGCTCGCCGAACTGGAGTCGATGGCCGCCGGCGCAGATCGGTGCCGCTGGCCGGTTGACGAGCCCTGGCCGCACTTTCATTGAGTAGTGACCGGCGGGCATTGAGCGGGGGATCGCACCGTGAACTATCGAATTACCGAGGACGACCGCGCGCGATTCAAGCGGTGTCGGCGGCAATGGGACTTCGCATCGCTGCGCGGGCTCGAGCCGATTGCACGCATGGAACCCGTATTGCCCGCCGTGGTCAAAGACGCGCTCGCCGTCTACTATTACCCCGGGACGTGGGACTGGCAACCCGAGGTAAGGCAGTCACTGGTGCACAAGGCGCTGGCCCGCGCACTCAATGAAAGCGGCGTCGCCGGCGCGACCGACGCCCTACCGACCGCCACGGCATTGCTCGACGCCTACGACGCGTGGGCGAGCACGGTCGACGATTTCGCGCCGGTGCGGATCGGCCACGATGTCCAGGGGCTGGTGCCCGATCCGCGCGACCCGGAACTGGGATTGACGACCCCGGACGGAGCTGCGGTGATCTACACCTGCCGGATCGACCTGCTGGCCGTCGACGCCGCCGACGAATATTGGGTGGTCCGGCACCTGATCCTCGATGAATGGCCGGAGCTGGATGCGCTGATCGGTGACGAGGCCGCGGTCGCGGCATGCTGGGCGTGGGAGCAGGAATACCTGGGCATGGAGATCTCGGGCACGATCCACAACCAGGTGCGCATCACCGGCCCGGTCGACCGTCCCGTCGCCGACGGCCCCGCGAAAGTAAGCCGAGTTCAGCAGAGCGAGGCCAGCGGTGGCGGGCGTGCGATCCCGCAGCATCGGCGGCTGGCGGCGCGCACGTCACGAAGCGACGAGTCGGGCCACATCGAGCAGTCCACCGCCGGTCTCGTGCGGCGAACTCGCATCCGGCGAAGCCGCGCCGAGATCGTGGCCGTGGGCGCGCTGATTGGTGCCGACGCAGTCCAGATGAGCAGTGAGCCCGCGATCTATCCAACCTTCGCCGCTCACTGTCAGGCCTGCGAATTCATCGCTCCATGCCTGGCCATCGGCGAGGGAACAGACCCAGAACCGCTGCTGGCGGCAAAGTTTCGCCGGCGTCCGGCCGACGATCAGCGAAAGCCGCGACTGGGTCAGTCGACATGGGGCTTCGGCCGGGGTGCCGCACCGCCGCAGTGGTAACCGCGGGCGGTTAAGTCTCGCTTTCGGCTGAGGTCCATTTTTCTTCGATGCGGCCATAGCGCCAGACGAGCAGCGCGACCGCCCAGGTGAGGACGAACATCCCGACGACGACGAAGCCGACGGTGTTGAGGTCGAGGCTGCCTAGCCATTCCCAGAATGGGCCCCGCCACCCTAGCTGGCCGGCGAACAGACCGAGGAGTTCGATGGTGCCGATTACCAGGGCGATTGCCACCGACAGCCCGGTGATGGTGATGTTGTAGTAGATCTTGCGCACCGGGCTGGAGAAGGCCCAGCCGTAGGCGAAGTTCATGAATGAACCGTCGATGGTGTCCAACAGGCACATGCCGGCGGTGAACAGCACAGGCAGACACAGAATCGCGTACCAGGGCAGTCCGGCAGCCGCGCTGGTGCCGGCCAGGACCAGCAGCGCGATCTCAGTGGCGGTGTCGAAGCCCAGTCCGAACAACAAACCGACCGGGTACATGTGCCAGGACTTGGTGATCGACTTCGTGAAGCGGCCGAGGAAGCGGTTGAGCAATCCGCGGTTTTCCAACTGCTGTTCGAGTTCGGCCTCGTCGTAGTCGCCCCGGCGCAACCGCGCGAACACCCGCAGGATGCCGACCAGGACGATGACGTTGAGGATGGCGATCAAATACAAGAACAGGCCCGAGACGCTGGTGCCGACCAGGCCGGTGTAGTGATGCAGCGTCGAGGAATCATCCTCGACCGGCCCGATGATGGCCTTGACCCCGGTCGCCAGCAGTAGCGCCAGAGCGAAGACCACCGTTGAATGGCCCAGCGAGAAGAAGAAGCCGACGGCGAGGGGACGCTGCCCGTCGCTCATCAGCTTGCGGGTGGTGTTGTCGATGGCGGCTATATGGTCGGCGTCGAACGCGTGCCTCAGGCCCAGGGTGTAGGCCGTCAGCCCGACACCGATGCCAAATACCTTGCCGCCCAAGCTGAGCCGCGCCGGGTCCACGATGAACACCAGGGTGATCCAGCCCACCAGGTGCAGGGCGATGACCACCGTCAGCATCGATCCCAGACGCCACCACTCCGCGGACGACAGGGCGCCGCGCACGCTAGACCACCGGGACATCCGCCGGTTGGGGTGCCGGTCGAGCTCACCAATGGTCATGTCGGTCCTTCCACCGGGCAGAACGCAACAGGCACGACTGTAGGTTCGGTTCAGAGCTGGATGCAAGTGACTTGCAGGAATCCTCCGGCCCTGTTGCCGGCCAACACTGGCAATCCCCGGTGTCCGGCGCAACACTGAACAAGTGACGCCTAAGCCGTCGGCCCTGGACCCTGCAGTCACCGAGCGGATCGGTGAGTTCCTGCGCGCCCGGGGGCTGCGGCGGATGGCGTCGCGGATCCAGGTATTGGCGGTGCTCGAGCCGGTGCACGGGCACCTGCCGGTGGCCGAGATCCACCAGCGGGTGCGCGCCTGCCTACCGCCCGGCGCCCAGCCCCCCGACGTGGCGACCATCTACCGCACGGTGACCACCCTGGTCGATCAGGGGGTGCTGCACGCGTTGACTCTGGACGGCGGTGTCACCACCTACGGCCTGGCGACCGCCCCTCACCACCACGCGGTGTGCACGCAGTGCGGCTCGATCATCGAGGTGCCGGCCCGGCAGCTCAGCTCGGCGCTCGAACACGCGATGGCGGGCAGTTCGTTTGCTCTGTCGGAACGGGCCGGCCTAACCCTGCGTGGCCTATGCCCGCAATGCCAGAACGGCGAGTCCGATCCCCGCTCACGCCGACGCTGACGTCAGTGCAGATCCAGTAGCGCATTTTCGACCACCTCGGGCAGTGCCGGATGAATCCAGTACTGGCCGCGGGCCATTTCTGGGGCGGTTAGTCCGAAGCTCATCGCTTGGATCAGCGGCTGAATGATCGACGACGCCTGGTGGCCCATGATGTGCGCGCCCAGCAGGCATCCGCTATTGCGCTCGGCGATGAGCTTGACGATCCCAGTGGTGTCCTCCATCGCCCAGCCGTAGGCGACGTCGTCGTAGTTCTGTACCGCGACCGAGATATCGAATCCTCGTGCAATAGCTTGGTTTTCGGTCAGTCCGACGGTCGCCAGTTGCGGATCGGTGTATACCGCCGACGGTACGTAGCGGTGGTCAGTCATGGCCATCGACTCGGTGTCGTCCCAGTCGCACAGCAGGTTGTGCTGCACGACGCGGGCCTCATGGTTGGCGACGTGCTTGAGCTGATATGGCGATGAGACATCACCCAGCGCGAAAACCCCACGCGCGGAGGTCCGTTGGTATTCGTCGACCACCACCCGACCGTTCTCGACATCGACACCGGCCTGCCCGGCATCCAGTAGATCGGCGTTGGACAATCGGCCAGTCGCCACCAGCAGCAGATCGGCGTCTACCCGGCAACCATCGTCGAGCTCCAGCGCGACGCCAGAGCCACGGTTGGAAGCACCGACGATGTTGCGGTGGGTGCGTAGTTCCCACTTTCTCGATGCGATGCGGGTGAACCGTTCGCAGATGGTGTCGTCGAGATGTCGCACGAAGGTGCCGCCCCGGATCACCAGGGTGCCCCGCACCCCGAGCGCGGAGAAGATATGGGCGAATTCGGCTGCCACAAAGCCACTTCCGACGATCACTAGATGCTCGGGCAAGGCGGAGATCCGCATGACGGTATCACTGGTGTGATATGCGACGCCGGACGCGAGGATCGCCGGCGGAATTACCGGCCGCGAGCCAGCCGCGATCACCACCTGATCGGCGGCGAATTCTTCACCGGCGTCGGTGCGCAACAGATAGCGCCCGTCCGGTTGAACCGGCCCGAACCGGGTGTGTTGGTGGTACACGTCGATATTGGGTGCTGAGCGTCGATAGTCCTCGCCGCTGATCGCGATTGGATCGATCCGCCCGAAGACGCGCGAGACGATGTCGTCCCAGCGCACCCGTTCGATGTGGGCGTCGACGCCGTACCGTGCGGCACCCCGGATCGTGTTGGCGACCCCGGCGGCGTAGACGAACATCTTCGTCGGGATGCACCCGACGTTCAGGCAGGTGCCGCCGAAGGTGCCGTGCTCGCAGATCGCCGCCCGCTTACGCGCGTATCGCTCGTCGAGAATGCAGTTGCCCGAACCGGTTCCGATGATCGCGATGTCATAAGTCTCCACGCTGTCACCCTTTCCCGGACGTTGTTGATGCGTCGGTGTTGTTGGTGTCGAGGTAGCGATCCAGCCACAGGTCCAGCTGTTGATAGGCGACCTGGCGCGGCTCCGGCAGGGACAAGAAGACGTCGTGCTTGGCGTCGACCACCGGAACGATTGTGCTGCGGTTCCCGATACAGCCGGCCCACCTCGCGATCTGGGTGACGTCGAGAACAGCGTCGCCGCATTGCATGGCCGTTGGGTCGGCACTTTCGCGCACGCTGTGATCCGACCGCAGGATCAGATTGGGCACACCGACGTCGAGCCCACGATGCAGCCGTACCTGGCCGCGGCGTACGGCGTGCAGCCACCCGAAGGTGATCGGGAAGCCGCCCAACGGTTTCCAATGCAGGTTGTAGTCGAACTCTCCGTAGTAGTCACGGTGCAGGGTGGTGCCGTAACCACCTTCGGTGGGCGCGCGGACAACGCCTTTGGAACGCATTCGCGACAGCCCGGCGATCATCGCCGAGGTCATCGGCAGGCGCACGATCGCCGGGCCGTGCAGGTCCAGAAAAGGGCTGTTGAGCACCAAACCGCCGATGCGGGAGTGCGCTGTCGCGCCGCGCCGACGCAATCGGTCCAGCCATAACGACACGATGAGCCCGCCGGCGGAGTGGCCGTACACCAAGACCTTCACAGGATGGGTCTGCTCGTTGATGACCGCGAGCGCCCGCTCGAGTTCGGCGTAATATTGGGCGAGGTCGGTGATGAAGTGCGGGGTCTGGCCATCGCGCCGTGACCGGCCGCACTTCTGCAGGTCCAGCGCATAGAAAGCGAAACCCCGCTCGGCGAAGTGATCGGCCAGCCCGGTGTGGAAGAAGTAGTCGGTGTAGCCATGCACCGCAAGCACCGCGTGATTGGCCCCGGTGGCTTCCCCTGTTTGCGGCCCGCGCCGTATCAGGGTTGTGACGATGTCGCCCTCGCCGGCCGGATCGGGCCCGAGCGGAATCGTACGCTGCCAGTACCCGGGCAGAACATCGGCCACCCAGCCAGTCACGAGGCCAGCTTAGCTGTCGGGATAACCTGGGGACCGGCACAGCCGAAGGAAGGGCCAACGATCCGGTGTCAGACCTGACCGCAACCGCGCGCACCGACGTCGTGCTGGTGGGCGCGGGCATCATGAGCGCCACGCTGGGTGCGTTGCTGCGGCGGCTGGAGCCGGACTGGTCGATCACCCTTATCGAGCGGCTGGACGCCGCCGCCGCCGAAAGCAGCAGTCCCTGGAACAATGCCGGCACCGGGCACTCCGCACTGTGCGAGCTGAACTACACGCCGCAGAACGCCGACGGCTCGATCGACATCACCAAAGCCGTAGCCATCAACGAGCAATTCCAGGTAACCCGCCAGTTCTGGGCGTACGCCGTCGAGAGCGGCATCCTGACCGATCGCGGCTTCCTCAGCCCCGTCCCGCACGTGAGCTTCGTGCACGGCGCCGAGCGTGTCGACTACCTGCGACGGCGGCAGCAGGCGCTGGCCGGCAACCCACTGTTCGCCGGAACGGAATTGATCGAGGACCCCGACGAGTTCGCCCGCCGGCTGCCGTTCATGGCCGCCAAACGTGACTTCTCCGAGCCGATTGCGCTCAACTGGGCCGCTGATGGCACCGACGTCGACTTCGGTGCACTGTCCAAACAGCTCATCGGCTTTTGCGCGCGCAATGGCACAACCGCACTATTCGGTCACGAGGTCCGCAACCTGTCCCGCCAATCTGACGGCAGCTGGACGCTGCTTATCCGCAATCGTCGTACCGGCGAAAAGCGAAAGCTGAAAGCCAAATTCGTCTTTGTCGGCGCCGGTGGTGACGCACTGCCGCTGCTGCAGAAGTCCGGCGTCAAAGAGGTCAAAGGCTTCGCCGGCTTCCCCATTGGCGGCCGGTTCCTGCGCGCCGACAACCCGACGCTCACCGCCGCGCACCGGGCCAAGGTGTACGGCGTTCCCGCTCCAGGAGCCCCACCGCTCGGGGCGCTGCATCTGGACTTACGGTTCGTCAACGGCAAGTCATGGCTGGTGTTCGGACCGTACGCCGGCTGGTCGCCGAAGTTCTTGAAACACGGTCACTTCAGCGATCTGCCGCGGTCAATCAAGCCGAACAACGTGCTGTCAATGCTCGGCGTCGGTATCACGCAGATGACGCTGGTCAACTACTTGATCAGCCAACTGCGGCTCTCCGAACCGGACCGGGTCCACGTGTTGCGCGAATTCGCCCCCAGCGCGGTCGATTCGGACTGGGAGCTGACGGTGGCCGGTCAACGAGTGCAGGTGATCCGTCGGGACAAGCGCAAAGGCGGGGTGCTCGAGTTCGCTACTACCGTGCTGAGTGACGCCGACGGCACCATCGCGGGCTTGCTCGGGGGGTCGCCGG
>DATIOT010000381.1:0-16588 GCA_035472875.1 Mycobacterium sp. | reverse complement strand
GGTGGTCTTGCCCGCCCCGTTCGGACCCAGCAGGGCGACGACTTCCCCGCGTGCCACTTCGAACGCGATGTCGTCAAGCGCGACAACCGATCCGAACGACTTGCCGATCCCGCTGACGATCACGCCCATGTCCAAGCGCTTGTCGAACTGCAACATCCCTGTCTCCTTTGGTTAGTCGCCGTCTTCGAGGACGGCCGCCGATAGGTCCACCAGGGCCAGCGCCGCGTCGTCAGCGTCGGTGGCGTGCTGGCCGCCGTGCCCGGTGACGGCTTGGTCGACCAGGCCGATGAGCATCGCCGGGAACCGCGCTGCGAGTGCTTCGACGGTTGCGCCCGGCACGCGTCTGCGGTCATACCAAAAGTCGACGTGCAGCGCGCCGCCGCGCCGGTACACCCGCAGTTCGATCGGATGGCCGAGCCCGGGTGGGGTATCCGGAAGTACCCGTTCTTCGTCACCGACCGTGCGCGCCGGGGCTCTTGGATCCTGTGCCGCCTGCCGCTCCGGGATCATTCCGAGGTCGGCGAAGTGGATGTCCGGTGCGGCGGTCGCTTCCAGCAGCCGTGCGGTGGGGGCGTGCAGGTAGCGCAGCACGCCGTAACCAATGCCGTAGTGCGGTACGGCCTCGAGGCTCTGGCGGATCTCCTCGAGCAATTGCACAGCGCTGGCCCCCGACACCTCCACGCACGGCAAAGCGATCGGGTAGATGGTTGAGAACCAGCCGACGGTGCGCCGCACATCCACCTCCGGTGCGAGCACCGAACGCCCGGCGCCAACCAGGTCGACGGCAACGACTCCCTCACCCACGACCGCCGCGACCGTGCGGGCGAGACCCGACAGCAGAAGCGCGTCGATGCCGACCTGCAGCAGCCGCTGGGCGTCGTCGATCATGGCGGTTTGCTCTGTAATCAGTCCGCCGGGCAACCTGACCAGATCGCGTTCGGTGGGTGGTGGTTGCGCGGCGGCGCTCGGCTCTGCCACGCGCAGAGACGCTTTCGCGACGGTGTCCAGCCAGTAACCGCGCTGATCGAGCAGCGCGGGATGCGAGGACAGCGCTGCGCATCGCTGTGACCAGTCCCGCCATGAGGTGCCGACCGGCTCGAGGGCGATGTCCTGCCCGGCGCGCCGCTGCGCGAAGGCGGTGAGCAGGTCGGTCACCAGGACCTTTCGCGAAGTGGTGTCGCAGACGATTCGGTGCACGGTGAGCACGAGGAACCGGGCCGCGCCGGATGCGTCGCTGACATAGGTGACGGTCATCGGCCAGCTGTGCATATCCTGTTCGCGGACAGTATCGGTGACCACGGTCGCCAACGCTTCTCGTTCCTCGACGCTGTCCGGCGTGGCCGCCAACGGCAGTGCGTGCTCGACCAGGTCGGTGAATTCACACGGCTCCACAATCTGCTGTTCCCAGGTGCCCGAGCGCTCGACTACCCGCATGCGCAAAGCGTCGTGGTGCGAAATCACCGCGGACACAACGGCCATGACGTCGGCAGCGCTGACCCGGGAGTCCAGTTGCAGCACCAGCGGGACCCGCCAGCGGCCGCGCCCGGCCAAGCCGGTGTCGAGGAAGCGGCAGATGTTCGGAGGCAGCGGCAGGCCCAGATCGGCAGGCACATCGCTGGGGAGTCCGCGGGAGGCGTACCGGGCGACCAGGGTGTCGGCCAGCGCGGCCAGGCTGTGGTTTTCGTACAGGTCCTGCGCGGTGAGGTCCAGCCCCTCCTGCTTGGCGGACATCACGACCCCGACAGCCGTCAGCGAGTTGCCGCCGAGGTCGTAGAAGTTGTCGCTCGGCTTGACCGACTCCACACCCAGGCACGGTGCCCAGATTCGCTGCAGCGTCACCACCATCTGGGTGCGTGGGTCGCTGCCGGCCGTGCTGGCGACTGCGGCGCCGTTGTGCCCAGCCGCAGTCACCACCCGCTGGCAGTCGGCCGGCTCGATCCAATATCGGTGGCGCGCAAAGGAATACCCGGGCAGGGTTACCCGGCGCGCCTGCTCACCGTGCAGCGCGGTCCAGTCCACGTCGACCCCGGCGGACCAGAGCTGGCCGAGGGCAAGCAGGAAGGCGTCGCGGTCGTCGCGGCGCTGCAGTGGGTGGCGCATCAGGCTGACCGCGCGGTGGCTGTCGCCCCAGGTCGGAAGCCGAACCGCCGATTCGGTCAGGCTGAGGCCGGGACCCACCTCGACGAGCAGGCGGTGCGGATCGTCGAGCAGCACCTGGATCTCGTCGGCGAACCGCACGGTCGAGCGGATGTGCCGGGCCCAGCGCTCGGGGTCGGTGGCCTCGGCCGCCGTCATCCATGTGCCGGTGATGTTCGACAGCATCGGGATGGTCGGCTCGTGAAGCTTTACGCTTGCCAGGTACTCGGCGAACCGCGGCAGTACCTCGTCCATCGACCGTGAATGGAAGGGATACGAGGCGCGGGCCCGTCGCACCGGAATGCCATGTGCGGCAAGGTGATCGGTCAACGCCGCAATCGCGTCCTCCGGCCCCGCGAGCACGCAACTGCCCGGATCGTTGACGGCGGCGACGTCGACGTCCCCGGCGAGGTCCCCGAGCTGCGCGGCGATGTCCTCGGGGGTTGCGGCCACGGCGACCATCGCGCCGCCGGGCGCGGCGTGCATCAGGTGTGCGCGCAGCGCCACGACCTTCAGCGCGGTGGGCAGGTCGAAAACGCCTGCGACGGTGGCGGCCACCAGCTCACCGACACTGTGTCCGGCCAGTGCCGCGGGCTTCACGCCGTACGACATTGCCAGTTGCGCGAGCGCGTACTCCACCGTGAACAGGGCCGGCTGCGCCAAGTCGGTGCGCTCCAGGTGGGTGCCGGCGAACACGTGATCCATCAGGTCAATGCCGAGGTAGTCGGTCAATCCGGCGGTGCACCGGTGGAAGTGCTCGCGGAACACCGGCTCGGTCTCGAAGAGCCCAAGGGCCATGCCGACGTGCTGGGCGGGCTCACCCGGGAAGAGAAACGCCACCCGCTGGGTGCCCGCCGGAATGCCTTGCGGGCATTGGGTGACCGAGACGTCGTCGCAATCGGCGACCGTCAGCACGGCCGCGGCGGTGCCGCGGTCATGCACAACGGCCGCCAATCGGTGCTCCTCGCGGCGCCGGTGTGCCAGGGTGTACGCGATATCGGGCAATGCGAGATCGTCTTCGCGGCATAGTGTGTCGGCCAATGCCGTCCGAGCGTCGTGGAGCGACTCGGCGGTTCGGGCCGACAACAGCAGCACTTGCGGGCCGGGCCGCTCGGCACTGGGCGCCGCCGCGGGCGCTTCCTCGAGAACGATGTGCACGTTGGTTCCGCCGGCCCCGAAGCAGTTGACCCCGGCCCGGCGGGGGGCGTCGGATTCCCACGCGGCGTAGGTGTTCTGCACCGCGAACGGGGTGCGTTCCAGGTGCAGTTCGGGATTGGGTGCGGTGTAGTGCAATGTCGGCGGGATCGCCTTGTTCTTCAGGCACAGGATCGCCTTGATGAGGCCGGCCACGCCAGAGGCCACCTCCAGGTGGCCGATGTTCGACTTCATCGAGCCCAGGACACAGGGGGCCGCACGGGGCGTTTGGGACACCTCGAAAGCCAGTCGCAGACCTTCGATTTCGAGCGCATCGCCCAGGTGCGTTCCGGTGCCGTGCGTTTCGACGAACCCGATGGTCGCGACGTCTACTCCGGCGACGGCGTGCGCCTGGGCGATGACTTCTGCCTGGCCGGCGGGATTGGGCGCCGCGAAGTTCATCTTCATCGAGCCGTCGTTGTTCACCGCAGAACCGCGGATCACCGCGTGGATGCGGTCACCGTCGGCGACTGCGGCCGTCAGCGGTTTGAGCACCACCGCGGCGACACCGCTGCCGAAGAACATGCCGTCGGCGCGGATGTCGAACGGCCGACAGCGGCCAACCGCGGACACCATCAGGCCCGGCACATACCAGTAGCCGACCCGGTGCGGCACCCGGATCGAGGCCGCGCCGGCCAGCGCGATGTCGGTTTCACGCGACAGCAGGCTCTGGCAGGCCAGGTGGACCGCCAGCAGCCCGGAGGAACAGGCCGTCTGCACCGACAGGCTGGGCCCGTGGAGGTTGAACGCATGCGAGACGTGGGTCGCCAGGTAGTCCTTGTCGTTGTGCAGCGCCAGGTTACCCATCTCGACGGTGAGGCCGTCCCCGATGGTCGACTTCAGATCGAGGTGCGACATCAGGTTGTAGAACAGGTAACCACTGTCGGAACTGCTTCCGAACACGCCGACGGTCCCGCCGTAGGTGACCGGGTCGTACCCGGAGTCTTCGAAGGCGTGCCAGGCGGTTTCGAGCATCAACCGGTGTTGCGGATCCATCATCTGCGCGTCGTACGGCGTTATCCCGAAGAAGTCGGCGTCGAAGTCCTCGATCCCGTCCAGCGGGGCCGCCCGCCGCACATACGCCGGGTTGGCCAGCGCCGCGGCGCTAACGCCGGCGGCGGTCAGCTCCGCCGCGGAGAGGTCGACGATGGACTCTTCGCCGCGGCGCAGGTTGTCCCACAACTCCGTCACCGAGCCGGCGCCGGGAAACCGGCCTGCCATGCCGATGACTGCGATCGCGTTCGGGGGCACTTGGTCGGTTGAGTTGTCGGTCGAGTTCATATGCTTCACGTGTCGAGTCCTCTCAGTCTCTCCATCACCGCATCCTGACGGGCCATGGCGCGCTGTTGGGCTCGCGCACCGAGGCTGGACGCGCGCTCGGTGCTGCTGGGCATGACCAGACCGAGCTGGCCGACGAGATCGGTGGTCAGGTCCTGCAGAGAGGCTCCCTGCAGCAACAGCGCTACCGGCGGCTCGACACCGAAGTCGGCGCGGGCGGTGTTACGGATCCGCACCGCCATCAGCGAGTCCATGCCCAGCTCGATCAGTGGCGAGTCGGCCTCTAGTGGCCAGTCGTCGGGATAGCCCATGATGGCCAGCACCCGCAGCCGCAGCCGGTCGGCCACCACCCGCGCGGTCTCGTCCGGGGCGAGGTCGGCCAGCGCCTGCGGACCTGCCCAGTCACCGGAGCCGTCGAAGTTTTCGAGTTCCTCCGCTAGGGCGGCGAAATAGCCAAGGTCGCCGATCTCGGGGAACGCGGCCGCCTCGCGGTCGAGCCGCAGCCGGACGACACCTGCCCGGGTGACGTCACCGGCCAGCAGCGCCTCCAGCGCTTCGATGCCCTCGGCAGGTGTGATCGGGTCCGCCACACTGAGTTTCAGCCACTGTCCCAGACCGGCATCCGCCCAGTGACCCCAGTTGATCGCGGTGGCCGGCAGCCCCGAGGCGCGCCGCCACTGCGCCAGGGCGTCGAGCCAGGCGTTCGCGCAGGCGTAGGCAGCCACACCGGGTGAGCCGAGCAGCGACACGGCCGAGGAATAGCACACCCACCAGTCCAACCGACGATCAACGGTGGCATGGTGGAGCCGCAGCGCGCCGGCGGCCTTGGCGGCCCACACGCGGTACAGGCTCTCCTTCTTCATCCTGATGACCAGGCCATCGTCGATGACGACGGCGCAGTGGACGATGCCCCGCAGCGGCAGGCCGGTGCGTTCGGCCGCCGCCACTAGGGCGTCGGCGACGCCGGCCTGGGCGATGTCCCCGGTAACCACCTCGATCTGAATGGGTCCGGCGAGTTCGTCGAGCAGTGCCCGCGTCGCTTCCGACGGCGCGTTGCGGCCGTTGAGGATGATGCGGCCTGCGCCGCGGTCCACCAGCCACCGCGCGACGACCAGGCCGAGACCGCCCAGGCCGCCGGTCACCACATAGGACCCGTCGGAGCGGACGATCCCGCTCGTGCGGACGGTCCCGTCGCGATGCGGTGCGCCGATGGTGGCGCGGTTGAGCCGTTCGACACGGCGGTGGTCACCGCGCCAGGAGACCACATCGTCGGAATCGGCCAACTGCAGCTCGGTGACCAGCGTGTCCAGGCTGTCTCCGCCGGGGTCCAGGTCGACCAGGGTGGTGTGCAGCTCGGGGTGTTCGTAGGCCAGCACACGCACCAGACCGCGTAGCGCCCCGGCGGCCGGATTGCCGGTCTCGCCGGCCTGCGTCACCAGGCCGCCGACGGTCACCAGCCACAGCCGCGGCGGTTGGCCGTGCCAGCCACGGATCACCGCGCGTGCCGCGGCGACGATCGACCAGATCGTCTCCTCGGTATGTGCGAGCGCCTCGGCACTCACCGGGTCGAGAGCCGCGCCGCCGGCGAGGACCACCACACCACGCGGCGGCAGCTCCGGAACGGCAGCAGCGTCGGCGAAGACCCGCAGTACCGCCTGCTCGTCATGCGGATCGGCCGTAAGCACACGCCGCTTCGGGGCGCCGAATTTCGTCGCGAGATCCCGTGCCATCGCCATCATGCCGGAATCGGCGAGCACCAGCCAGCTGCCCGCGCCGGTCGGCGCCGCGGTCGCCTCGGCGGCCGGCCTGTTTACCCAGCTGACGTCAAACACCTTCCGAGACAGCGGCACTGGCACCGCACGCCAATCGACCCGGCGTAGGCATACACCGCTGATCTCGGCGGCGAGTGTGCCAGACTCGTTGAAGACGCTGACCCGGCCGAGCATTCCGGCATCCGCGTCGTCCAGACCGCTCAGTTCCGCCCGGCACACCGCGGTGGCGCCCACCTCGCCCAACACCCGAATCGAGTCGAACGACATCGGCAGGTATGCGGTGTCGGCGCGGTCGGTGGTAAGCGCTGCCGGCAGTGCGGCGGCCAGGCCTTGCATGGCCGAGTCGAGCAGGACCGGGTGGATCCGGTAAGCCGGGTTGCGCGGGGTCGCCTCGGGCAGGGCGATCTCGGTTTGTGAGCCCCCACCCGCCAGGCGTGCGATGCGGGTCAGGCCGGCGAACGCCGGGCCGTGCTGATGGCCGCTGCGGCGCAGGGCGGAGTAGTAGTCGGCGGTCGAGACGGTAGTCGAGAGGGCGCGGCCGGCGGCCGGGGTCAGCTGTGGCCGACTGGGGCTGCTCTCCTCGACGGTTTCGATGCGGGCGACGGCGTGCCGCACCCAGGTGTCCGATGCGCCCGACAGATTACCGCCGGCGCGGGAATGCACCTCCACCCGCATCGTGCCGTCCGAGTTGACGAAAAGTCGTGTGCTGAGCGGGGTTTCACTGGACAGCGGAAGTAGTTGCTCGATCTCCAGCCGACGCACGCAGACCGCGTCCACCGGCAGCTTCAGCCCCTCACACGCCGCCGCCAGGACGATCTCGGCGAAGGCGGGCCCGTGCAGGGTGGGCTGGCCGTGCACCTTGTGGTCGGCCAGCCACGGGTGCCGCGCCGTTCCGACATCGCCCTGCCAGACGTGACCATCGCCGGCCGCCAGTTCGATGTGGACACCCAGCAGCGGATGGGAGCCGCGCGGCAGCTGATCGCCGGGACGGCCCGCCACCCAGAAGCGGGCGTGCCGCCACGGCGTCGTAGGCAGGTCGACGAGCCGGCCCGCGGCGACCCCGGCTTTGGGGGCCTTTAGGGCCTTTTCGGCCGGGGGTGGTGCGATGGCGGCCAATTGGGTGTGGAAGAACAGGTTTTCGCGGTTCTCCCGGTGCAGCGTGGGCAGCACTTGGACCCGCCCGGCGGCGCCGATGTAGTCGAGCGTCTCCTTGACGGCGTGCAGCACGACCGGGTGCGGGCTGACCTCCACGATAGTGTCGTGGTGCTGGGCGGCCGCGGCGATGGCCTGGTGGAAGCGGACCGGGTTGCGCAGGTTGTCGGCCCAGTACTGGGCGTCGAATACCGGGGCGCGGTCGTGCTCGCGACTGGTGCTCAAGATCGGGATCGTCGGCTCAGTCGGGGTGAGATCGGCCAGCAACGTGCGCAATTCGGGTAGCACCGGATCGATCAGCCGATGGTGTGAGGCCATGTCGGCCTCGACCGGCCGGGCCAGCCGGTTCTGCTCGCGCACGGCCTCGATGACGGCGTGCACCTTCTCCCGCGGGCCGGCGATCACGGTCTGCCGGGGTGCGGCGTGCACGGCCAACGTGACGTCGGGATAGTCGGCGAGCAACGCAGTGGTGGCCTCGGCGTCGAGTTCCAGCAGAGCCAGGGCGCCCTGCCCGGACAGCCGCGACATCAGCCGTGACCGGGTGGCGATCACCCGCAGCCCGTCGGCCACGTTCAGTGCGCCGGCCACCACCGCCGCGGACACCTCACCCATCGAATGGCCGATCACCGCATCCGGTGTCACGCCGTAGGATCGCCACAACTCGGTCAGCGCGAGATGCATTCCCACCAGCACCGGATGGATGCGGTCGAGACCGGTCACCGGCTCACCGGAGGACAGCACCTCTTGCAGCGAAAACCCGGTCTGGGCAATGAAGTCCGGTTCCAGCTCGGCTACCGCCTTGGCGAAGGCCGGCTCGTCGGCCAGCAACTGCCGGCCCATGCCGGCCCAATGTGAGCCCCCACCCGAATACACAAAGACCCGGCCCGGCCCGGCGGCGTGCTGATCGCAGCCGACCACGCCGGTGCGTGGCTGTCCCGCCGCCAGTGCCCGCAAGCCCGCGATCGCCTCCGCCCGGTCAAGCGCGACCACGGTTGCGAACTTGGCGTGCCGGGTACGGTGCTGGCTCAGGGTGTGCGCGACATCGGCCAGCGGTGCCGCCGCGCCCGGCCCTGACATCCAGTCGGCCAACGCCGCGGCCATGGCGGACACCCGCGCAGCCGTCTTACCCGACACCGTCAGGGCCGAAACATGCGGCCCCCCATTGGGCGTCGGTATCGCGGTGTCGGGCGTATCGGGCGCCTGCTCGATCACCACATGCGCGTTGGTCCCACTCAGACCGAACGACGACACCGCTCCTCGGCGCGGACCCGTAGCCGCCGGCCACGGGGCGGTCTCGGTCGGCACGAACAGACGTGTCCCCGACGCGTCGATGGCCGGGTGCCACCGGTTGAAGTGCAGATTGCGCGGAATGTGGCCGCGCTGCACCGCCAGCACCGTCTTGATGAAGCCGGCCACACCGGCGGCCGCCTCCAGATGGCCGATGTTGGTCTTGACCGACCCCAAAGCGCACGTGCCCTCGCCGCGCCCGTATGTGGCCGCCAGCGACTCGAATTCGATGGGGTCTCCCAATGTCGTTCCGGTGCCGTGTGTTTCGACATAGTTGACGCTGTCGGCGGTGACGTCGGCGAGCCGCAAGGCGGAGGTGATCACGTCGCGCTGCGCCAGCGCGTTAGGTGCGGTCAGGCCGTTGGAGCGGCCGTCCTGATTGGTTGCCGAACCACGGACCACCGCCAGCACCCGATCCTGGTCGCGCAGCGCGTCGTATAGCCGTTTGAGTACCACCACTCCGCAGCCCTCGCCGCGCACGGTTCCATCCGCGCTGGCGTCGAAGCTGTTGCATCGCCCGGTCGGCGATTGTGCTGACCACTTGGACAACGCGATGGCGGGGAATGGTGACAAGGTGAGCCCGACGCCGCCGGCCAGTGCCATGTCGCTCTCGCGCAGCCGTAGGCTTTGACAGGCCAAGTGGATTGCCACCAACGACGAGGAGCACGCGGTATCCACGGCGACGGCCGGACCACGCAATCCCAACAGATACGAGATCCGTCCCACCGCCGCGTTGTGCGGGTTTCCGGTGCTCAGGTAGGCGTCGATGTCGGCTCTGCGTTCGATGTTGATGATCGTGTAGTCCCACGACGTCAGCCCCATCATCACGCCGGTTCGGGTGCCGCTCAGCGAATCCGGTGGAATGCCGGCATGCTCAAGCGCTTCCCAGGCGACCTCGAGCAGCATCCGATGCTGCGGGTCCATCGCCACGGCTTCGCGAGGTGTGATGCCGAAGAAGTCGGCGTCGAAACCGTCGACGTTGGGAACGAAACCGCCCCATTTCGTCGTCATCCGTCCCGAGGCGGACGGATCGGGATCGTAGAACGCGTCCGCATCCCATCGATCGGGCGGCACTTCGCTGATTGTGTCCACGCCGTCGATCAGCAGTTGCCAAAAGCTTTCCGGCCCAGTGACATTCCCCGGGAAGCGACAGCCGATGCCCACCACCGCGACCGGCTCTGCAATATCGGTCGGGAAAGTCGTCCCGGCACGAACAAGCTCGCGCGCCAGGGCCGCCCGCGCGTTCGGCGACAGTTGCGCCGCGCGCTCCGCCAGGCTTGTCATGACTCTCCTTTCGTCGCGGTTTCCAGCTCGCTGGCCTCGACCAGATCGGAAAGCAGGTCCATCTCCTCTACTGATAGTTCCGCTTTCGCATCGGAAGTCTGGTCGTCGGCCGGCAGCGCGTAGTCCATTCGTTCACACAGGGCGCCCGCGAGATCGGTGATCGTCGGGTATGCCCACACCAGCCCGGCCGGTAACGTGATACCCAGACGTGCTTCCAGCCGGTTTCGCAATTCGAGGCCCATCAGCGAGTCAAGACCCAGCGTCTGCAGCGGCCGGTCGTGGTCGATTGGATCGCTCGAGCGCAGCACATCCCGGATCTCATCGGCGATCGCGGATGCGAGGCACCCCGGGCGTTCGATCGCGTCGAGGGCGTCCAGTTGTGCCCGGATCGCGGCCCCACCGCGCCGCTCGACGGCGCCGCGCCGTTCGAGGGTTACGTGCAACTTCGCGAACAACGACGACCCCGCCACCGCGGGGAAGGATTGGAACCACTGCCGCGCGTCAAGGCTGAACACACCGGTGCGCGCACGATCGGCGGCGAGCACCGTCTGCATCGCGGCCAGCCCCTCTTCGGCGGTGATCAGCGCGACGCCGTGATCGGCGAAGAACTGGGCACGACCGACCTCGGCCCACGGGCCCCAGTTGATCCCGACGGCGGGCAGCCCGGTCGAGCGCCGATGGGCGACAAGACCCTCGACCCACGAGTCCGCGGCCGCGTGCGCGCCCTGCCCGGGTGCGCCGAGAAGTGCTGCGGCCGAGGAGAAGGTGAGCCACCAGTCGACGTCGCGCCCAGCGGTGGCCCGGTGCAGCCGCCAGCTGCCGGTGACCTTCGGGGCGAACACCCGCCTGGCGCCGGAATCCGTCATGTTCAGCACGATCTCGTCGGCGAGAACCATGGCGCTGTGCAGCACTCCGGCCAGCCGGAAACCGGCGGCTTCGACCGCCTGCACCAGCCGGTCGGCCGTGCCGGGCTCGGCGATGTCGCCGGTGACCACCTCGATCCGGTGACCCGCGGCGTTGAGGTCCGCGATGGCCGCGGCAACATCGTCGCTGGGAGCCGAACGTCCGTTCAGGACAATGAATCCCGCACCGTGTTCGGCCAGCCACCGCGCGACCACGAAACCGAGACCGCCCATGCCGCCGACGATGAGGTAGCCGCCGTCGTGGCTGACCAGTGGTTGCGGCGGCGGGGACGCCGCCACTTCGATGCTGCCGCTGTCCGGTATCGAGATGACGATCTTGCCGGTGTGCCTACGGGAGGCCATCAGCCGAAATGCGTCGGTCGCGTCGTGCAGGCTGAATTCGGTGACGGGAAGCATCTGCAGTTTGCCATCGGACACGTGCTGCAGGATGTGTTGCAGCAGTTGGCGGTACCGTGCCGGCTGCAGCTTCAGATTCAGGTCGAGGTCTATCACGGAGAAGGATGCGCTTTTCGCCAGTGCCGCCAATCCCAGGTTGGCATCGGCGTAGACGTCTTTCTTGCCGAGTTCGATGAATCGGCCGCCTCGGGCGAGTATCTGCATGCCGCGCTGAATCGCTTCGCCTGGAAGCGAATTGAGAATGACATCGACCCCGTAGCCGTCTGTGAGCTCGAGTATGTCGTCGGCGAAGTCCACTCTTCTCGAGTCGCCCATGTACTCGACACCGAGCCCGGACAGTATTTCGCGTTTGGCGTCCGAGCCTGCCGTTGTGTAGATGCGGGCGCCGATCATCTGGGCGATCGAAACCGCCGCCATTCCCACACCGCCTGTGGCGGAATGGATGAGCACGCGTTCGCCGGCCGACAGCCGCCCGACCTCGCACAGCGAGTGCCAGGCGGTGAGATACGCGACGCCGAACGTGGCCGCCTGGTTATCGGGCAGCGCGTCGGGGATTGGGACAACGAGCTCGGCAATCGTTGTCAGGTGCGTCCCGAATGTGCCGGGGCCGAAGGCGATGACGCGCTGCCCGACCTCGACGGAGTCAACCTCGTCGCCGACGGCCGTCACGTAGCCGACGCACTCGCCACCGATCACCGGCGCGGCACCGTCAAGTCCCGGATACACGCCCATCGCCTTGAGCACATCGCTGAAGTTGAGCCCCGCGGCGGCGACGCGAACCTCGACCTGATCGCCTTGCGGCCTGATCCGCTTGACCTGGTGGACCGTGAGTGCGTCCAGCCGCCCGGGTTGATCGATCTGCAGCCGGACAGCGCCTGCGCCATCGAGGTTCGCGACCGTGTGGCGAGATTCGGCGGCCAGATCACCCTTCGCGGTGGTGGGCGCGGGCACCAGCCGGTTGACATAGCGTTGTCCGTCACGGTAGGCGACCTCATCCTGGTCCGAACCGGCGAGCAACTCCTCGGTCAGGGCAGCGAGCGAGCCGGTGCCTTCCGGGTCGATGTCGAGCAGCGTGGCCTTCAGTTCCGAATGCTCAAATGTCAGCACCCGCGCGATTCCACGTAGCTCCGCCTGCGCCAACGTGACCGACTCAGTGGGGTCGACCTGCTGAGCGCCGCGGGTGACGATCCACAGCCGCGGGCTGATCCGGGCACCCATTCGCTTCACGGTCTCGACTACGCTGGCGATCAGCAGCGTGCGCGCCTGCGCCAACTCCAGTTGCGCCTGATCCGACAATGATTCGTCGACGCCTCGGGGCGGACAGACCACGACGATGCCGTCCCAGCCGATGCCGGTGATCGCCGCGCGCAGCTTCGCTTCGTCGCCTGCGGTGACGAGTTCCACTTCGGCCAAGCGGTCACGCAGCGATGACTGCAGCGCGGGCAGCAGCGGGTCGTCCACATCGGGGTCGCCGATCAGCAACAGGCCACCCGGAGTGTCGGCCGTTTTGTCCAGCGGTGCGGGCTCCCACTCCAACGCGAACAGGCGATTGGTACTTTCCGGCATCGGTGCGTCGCCCGGCGCGGGCAGCAGGTCATCGACGATTCGCAGTGCCCCGCGCGTCCGGTATGCGGCGGCCAACAGCGGCCAATCCGCGGCCACCACAACCGAATGCACCCCGGCGTCCGGGCTCATCGCCAGCGGCAGCGCTCCGATGGCGACTTCGTCAGCCATGGGTTGTAGTCCGGATTCGGCGCTCACCTGGCTCGCGTCCTGCTGTGCGTCGGCTAGCGACTTCCACAAGCCCCAGGCCACGACGGTGGCCGGCAGTCCCATAAGGCGTCGGGCGTAGCCCAGGGTGTCTAGGAACGCGCTGGTCGCGGTGTAGTGCGCCAGCCATCGCGAACCGATGAGACCGGAGATTGAGGAAAACGAAACAAAGTGCTTTACAGGCTGTTTCAGCGACAGCCGATGCAACAGCCGTGCGGCGTCCAACTTGGGCCGAAACATCGCGGCCACGTCGTCATCGGTCATGTCAACGAGCAGCACCGGCTGGCCGGCAAAGGCCGCCAGGTAGATTCCCTCCAGCGGCGGCAGGTCCACCCCGAACCGGTCGAACAGCGCGGTCATCGCGGCGGGGTCGGTCGCATCCGCGGCAACCGGGATGAGGTTCGTTCCGGTTGCGTCGAGGCTTTCGGCCAGTTCCGCCAGCCGTGCGCCGGGATTGCGGGACACCGCGACGATCGTCGTGGCCCCCATCTCCGCGAGTTGACGGATCAGATGCGGTCCGATGTTTCCGGTGGCCCCGATAACGAGCTGGCTGGTGTTCTCGCTCAGCGTCACCGACGCTGCAGGCGCGGTTCGCCTCTCGAGCCGGGGTGCACGGCGCACACCCGATCGGTAGACGACCTGGTCCTCCCCGTCGATGCCGGCGGCTTCGTCCAGGACGTAGCGCGCGGCCAGCTCGGGAGGGATCGACTCATCGAGATCAATAACGCCGCCCCAGATTTCGGGATGTTCCAGCGCCAGCGTGCGGACGAGACCCCACAGCACCGCGTGGGCGGGATTCGCGCGCTCACCTTCGGTGACGGGCTGGGCATTGCGGGTCAAGACGATCAGCTTCGGCCTGGAATCAGTCGCGATCATCGCGGCGGCAAGCCGTCGTGCTGCATGGAACATGTGGTACGCCGACTCGACATCGACAGGCCCGGCTGCGACCGGCGGCGCGTAGAGCACGTTGTCCACACCATCGAGCAGCCCGTGCAGCCTGGTCGCATCATCATCGAGCGCCGGGGGCGCGAGGAACTCAACAAGGGACCCTGGGTCGGCGACTCGGGCGAGTTCCTCCGACAGTCCCTGATCGGACACCACGAGCCACGAGCCACTCCTGGCGACCGCGGCACGAGGCCCACTAGGTAAGGGGAGAACCGGCCATTCAAGCCGGTAGCTCCACCCGTCGAGCTCAGTGTTCCCGATTCCGGTCGGGTTCACGGCAACCCCGTTGCGGCCCCGACGTTTCAGCGCTGGCGTGGTGGTGATCCAGTGGTGGGTGTGTTGCCACGGGGCGGTGGGCAGCACGGGGTGCGGCTCCGGGGGGTGAGGGGTTTGGGGTGGGAGGGTGGTGTGGGCGGTGTTGAGGTTGGTGTGGAAGGTCAGGGTGTCGTCCGCGTCGCGTTGCAGCGTGCCGATGCTCAGATAACTGGCTCCGTTATTGGGTGAGCCGTAGGTGCCCTTGAGGGTGTCGCTGATGGAGTGGGTCAGCAGCGGGTGCGCACTGATCTCGATGAAGGTGTGGTGGGAGCCGCCCCGGCCGCTAAAGGCATGAGCGATGGCCTGCTGGAAGCGAACCGGGTTGCGCAGGTTGGCCGCCCAGTGCTCGGCATCGAATGTGGGGCGGCGGTTGAGGTCAGTGTAGGTGGTGGAGATGATCGGGATGGTCGGTGGCCGCGGGGTGAGATCGGCCAGTTCCGAACGCATTTGGGGTTGCAGTGCATCCATGGCCGGGTTGTGCGGGGCCACCTCGATGCTGACCCGGCTGGCGAAGCAGTTCTGTTGGCGCACCTTGTCGATGAGAGTGTCGATGAGCTGCGGTGGCCCGGAGATCACGGTTTGCCGCGGGGAGGCATAGATCCCCAGGGTCACTGATGGGTAGTCGGCGATCAGCGCCTCGGTTGCTGCGGCGTCGAATTCGAGCAATGCCATCGCGCCCTGCCCGGACAACGGCGCCATCAGCCGCGCCCGGGTCGCGGTGACCCGCAGGCCCTCCACCGGCGTGAGCGCTCCGGCCACAACGGCGGCGGCCACTTCGCCCATGGAGTGGCCTATCACCACGTCGGGTTGCACCCCGTAGGAGCGCCACAGCTCGGTCAGTGCCAACTGTGTCCCGATCAGTCCCAGCTGGATCTGTTCGATGCCGACGAGCTCTTTGCCGTCGGCGATCACGTGGTGCAGCGAAAAGCCCGCTTGGGCAACGAAGTCCGGCTCCAGTTTGGCGATGGCTTCGGCGAAAGCCGGCTCGTCGGCGAATAGTTGGCGACCCATTCCGGCCCACTGCGATCCTCGTCCTGAGTAGACGAACACCGTGCCAGGTCCGATGGAGCCCTCTTGGGGAGCCACCACACCGAGCGCGGACTGGCCCGCCGCCAACGCCCGCAACCCGGCCACCGCCTGCTCACGGGTGCGTGCGGCCACCGTTGCGAAGCTGCCTTGCCGACTGCGGTGATGATTGAGCGTGTGCGCGATGTCAGCGAGCGGCACGACGGCGCCGGCACCGTCCATCCACTCGGCGAGAGCACCCGCCCACCTCGCCACGCGCCGCGGCGTCTTGCCCGACACCACCAACGTGCTCACCGGCGCACCGGACGGATGCAATCGCTGGGAGGCCGGCGCCGGCGGCTGCTCGAGCACCAGATGAGCGTTCGTGCCGCCGAATCCGAAGGAGGACACCGCGGCCCGCCGTGGTCGTCCGGTCGACGGCCAGTTCGTGGGTTCGTCGACCACTTTGAGCCCGAGCTCCTCGAACGGGATGTGCGGGTTCGGAGTGTCGAAATGCAGGTTGGCCGGGATTCGGCCGCGCTGAACCGCCAATGTCGCCTTGATGAACCCGGTTACGCCGGCGGCGGCCTCGAGGTGACCGACGTTGGTCTTGACCGAGCCGATCAGCAGCGGGCTGTCCGGTGCGCGGCCCCGGCCGTACACCGAACCGAGGCCGCGTGCCTCGATGGGATCGCCGAGCAGCGTCCCAGTGCCGTGCGCCTCGACGTAGTCGACCTCGCGTGGCTCCACACCCGCGTCGGCGCACGCGGCGCGCAACACCGCGGCCTGGGCTGCCGGGTTGGGCGCCATCAACCCGTTGGACCGGCCGTCTTGGTTGATCGCCGAGCCGCGCACCACGGCCCAGACCCGGTTGCCATCGCGTAGTGCTTCGCAGAGCCGCTTGAGCACGACGACTCCGCAGCCCTCGCCGCGCACGAACCCGTCGGCGCCGGCATCGAACGCGCGACAGGCGCCGCTCTGCGACATCGCCCCGGCCGCGTCGAAGCCGCGGGTGACGGCCGGAGACAGGACAAGGTTGACCCCGGCGGCGAGCGCGAGGTCGCTCTCCCCGGTGCGCAGACTCTTGCAGGCCAGATGGATCGCCACCAGGGACGACGAGCAGGCGGTGTC
>DATIOT010000380.1:0-9616 GCA_035472875.1 Mycobacterium sp. | reverse complement strand
GGTGCCAAATTTAATTCCGTTGACGGTTGGGTCGGTGTCGGCGCCCGTCACCGCGATATCAACGTCACCGCCGCGGACCCGGGCAGAGAATCCGCCGAACGTCACTTCGACGGTGGCGCGGTCGTCGGGATTGGCGACCAGACGGTTGGCCAGCTTGTGCGAGCGGCGGTCGGCGGCCCCGGAGCGGCCGACGCCGATTTGGGCCAGCCCAGCCCGGCCGAGGTCCTGGACGACGGCCAGGGGTCCGGTGCGCAGGATTTCCAGCGTTGTCACGGCTATCTCCTTGGTCACGCAGTCCGGAACTGAACCCACATGCCCTGCATCAGCAACGCCGGATTCGACCGCTCGAGGTCCCACAGGACCGCATCGGTGTGACCGATGAGTTGCCAGCCGCCGGGTGATTGGCGTGGATATATCGCGCTGAATTCGCCGGCGAGGGCGACTGAGCCGGCCGGCACCGAGGTCCGTGGCTCGGAGCGGCGCGGCACCCGAAGGCGTGGGTCACCGTCCACCAGGTACGCGAAGCCTGGTGCGAACCCGCTGAATCCGACCCGCCACAAGGTGGCGGTGTGGGCGTTGATGACCTGTGTGGTGGTCAGCCCGGTGTGGCTGGCGACCTCGGCGAGGTCTGGGCCATCGTAGACGACGTCGATCACCACGTCGGCGCTGCGATCCGCCGGAGCGGCCTCATCGGCGGTAACCCGCATCTTGCGCAGACGCTGACGGATGACCCCTTGGTTGCGGGGGCCGTCGAGCTTCACCAGCACCGTGCGGGCGGCCGGGACGATGTCGAGCACACCGGGCAGTGCCGCAATCCGCAATGCGTCGGCCCATGCCAATACCTCTGCGGTGCTGCCACATTGCAGCATCAGCCCTTGGTCGCCGTAGTCCAGAACGGTATTGCCGACGAGTTCTGTCGCCAGGCCCGTTGAGAGATCCGTCACGCTCATTACTCGACGGTAACTCCGGAATCGAGCAGCGGCGAGGGGATGCCCAGGGATTTTCGAGCACTGCCAGAGGTGCCTTAGCAAACGCTCAAACAGGCGGGATCTAACCCAAGATCTTGCTGATCTGTGGGGGTAGTTGATCGGCGACCAACGGGTAGCTCAGCGGTGACGAAAAGGCGATCGCGCCGGCCTGGTCCTTGGTGGTGAAGATGTGGCGGTTCTGGGCGGTCGCCTGCGAAGCCGCCACCTCGGGTTCGGCCAGCAGCGCCTTCTGGTCATCCGGACTTTCGGTCGTCCAGATCACCACGTCGGCGGAATCAAGCACGGCTTTGATGTGATCGCGTGGGATGACGGCGCGGTGATCGCTGCCAAAGGGTTTGATGCTGTCGGCGATGACCAGACCCATCTGGTTCAGGAAGTCGGTCCGCCAGCCCGCCAAGGTTGCGACCACAGTGCCTTGCCAAAGTGTGCCCTGCATCAACAACGCCTTCTTGCCCTGCCATTGCGGATTCTTCTGGGCAACCGCGGCGAATTGCTTGTCGACGGCCTCGATCAGTGACTTCATCTGGTCGGCCTGGAACACAGCTTGGCCGATCGTGGTGGCCTGTTCCTTCCACGGCTCGAAGAACGCATCGCCGTCTGACTGCGCGACGGTCGGGGCGATCGCCGACAGCTTCTGATAGGTATCCGCGTCGACGCCGGCATTGACGGCCACGATCAGGTCGGGCTTCAGACCGGCGATCTGGTCGACGGGAATTCCGTTGTCCAGGTTCAACACCACCGGCTGTGCTGTGCCGAGCTTGGGCTGGGCCCACGGCCACACCGCGAACGGTTGGTCACCGAACCAGTTGGTAATCGCGATGGGCACCACGCCCACCGCGAGCAGGTCGTCTTGCTCGGTGTAGCCGGCACTGACCACGCGCTTGGGCGGCTCCTTGATGACGGTCTGACCGAAAAGATGGGTGACTGTCGCCGAGCCGCCGCCAGAGCCGCCCGGCGCCCGTTCGGGTGACGAGCACCCCTGTGCGACGGCGGCGACCCCGGCCGCCGCGGCGACCCCGGCGAGCTGCAAGAATCCTCGCCGATTCCATCCGTGTCGCATCGCGTGAGAGTATCGCGTTCCTGCCTCTCACCTGCATCGCCGCGCGGTTGAGCCGCTCAGCCCAGCGGCATGCCGGCGTCAAGGAAGTCCAGGGCTCGATAGATCGTGTCGGGCGTCTTCGGCGCGCTGTCGAAGGCTGCCATCATCGCGCCGGTCACCGCGCCGGCGAACACCCGGACTTCGAAATCGCTTGCGGCGCACCCGATTCGGCGGCCGATCGCCTCGGCGGTGACGTTGACGGTGCGGTAGTACTCGTCGTACAAGGCGCCCTTGAGTTCGGGTATCGAGAAGATCAGCCGCTGCCGGGTGTTTTCGAACTCCAGCTGATCCGCGGGAAGGTGGACGATGACGGCCTCATAGGCCCGCCGGAAAGCCTGGGCCGGCGACAGGTCGGGCGGCTGTGCCTCGAAGGCCGCCAATATCAGCGGGTCTAGGTCGTCGGCGAGCAGCAGCGACTCCTTGGACGGGAAGTACCGGAAGAAGGTGCTGGGTGACACCTCGGCGGCGCCAGCGATCTGTTCGACGGTGGTGGCGGCGTAGCCGTTCTCGTCGATCAGGCGCAACGCCTCGCGTCTGATGGTTTGGCGGGTCTTGATCTTCTTACGCTCGCGCAGACCCAGGGGCTGCTCAGTCGCCTGCATGACGCGATTCTCCCGCACCCGCGGCACCCTGTCGGGAAGCCGGCGGCGTGTACCCCTCCCAAGGGCTGTAGTCGGCGATCAGCTCTTCCTGGGGCGGGCGCTGGTCGACCGGCACGTGCTGCAGGTTGATCCGGATCCGGTACCAGATCGAACTCGGCCCGCGCATGCCGTCGACCAGAACATCGGCCGGCTGCAGCCGGCCGGCGACGGCGGGGTAACGGCCGCGCCAGGTGTCCAGCGCGGCCATCGCCTCGTCCTTGGTTTTGGTGCGCGCGATCTCGATGAGCGGCTTCGAGGACTGGCGCCGGTGATTCGCTCCGCCGGTAGTCCCCAACCCTTTCGGCGCCTTCTCCGGAGGGCCCATTTCTTCGGCCAGCATCAGCAGCCGATCAAGCTCGCCGACCGCGTCATCCATCCCCGCCCACGGATCACCCATGTCGGCGAACCGGGCGGGCACGGTGGCGATGGTGAACGCCTCAGGCTTGCATCCGGCGACCTCGTCCCAATGCAGCGGCGTCGAAACCCGGGCATCCGGAGTGGCCCGCACCGAGTAGGCCGATGCCACCGTGCGGTCTTTGGCGTTCTGGTTGAAGTCCACGAACACGCCCTCCCGCTCTTCTTTCCACCAGCGGCTGGTGGCCGCATCGGGCACCCGCCGCTCGACCTCCCGCGCAACGGTCTGGGCGGCCAGCCGCACCTGACGGAATCCCCAGCGCGGGGCGATGCGGGCATAGATATGAAAGCCCCGCGACCCGGACGTCTTCGGCCACGCGGTCAGGCCGTAGTCCTCCAGCACCTCGCGGGCCACCAGCGCGACGTCGACGATTCGCCGCCAGGAGACCCCGGGCATCGGATCCAGGTCGACCCGCAGTTCATCGGGATGATCGAGGTCGCCGGCGAGCACCGGATGCGGGTTGAGGTCGACGCAGCCGAGGTTGATCACCCACGCCAATCCGGCGGCGTCCTGGATGACGGCTTCTGCGGCGGACGTGCCCGACGCGTAGTGCAGTTCGGCAACGTCGACCCAATCCGGCCGTTTCTTGGGAGCACGTTTCTGAAACACCGCTTCTTCGGAGATTCCCTTCACGAAGCGTTTGAGAATCATCGGCCGGCCCCTCACACCGCGCAGCGCCCCGTCGGCGACGGAGAGGTAATAGCGGACCAGGTCAAGCTTGGTGTGGCCACCCCGGCCGCCGTCGGCGGGGAAGACGATTTTGTCCGGGTGCGTGATGGTGACCTCGTGCCCGGCCACTTCTAGTGACACCGGACCGGTCATGGGAGTTCATGGTAGTTGCGGAAAATTTTCTGGCCGCTTTGCGACCCGCGTCACATATGGTGAGGTCATGGCTAACTTGATAAGCCTGCCCGGCCAGGCAGTGAGCAAACTTCAGCAGTACCTCGAACGCGGCTCGGCCGAATTGCACTATGTACGCAAGATCATCGAAGCGGGCGCGTTCCGGCTGGAGCCGCCGCTGAACTACGCCGCGATGGCAGCCGACATCCGCAAGTGGGGTGAATTCGGCATGCTGCCGTCGCTCAACGCCAGACGTCATCCCGACCGCGCAGCGTGCATTGACGAAGACGGCGAATTCACCTACCGGGAGCTCGACGAAGCCGCCCACGCATTGGCCAACGGTCTGCTCGCCAAGGGCGTGCGCGCCGGGGACGGTGTCGCCATCCTGGCGCGCAACCATCGCTGGTTCCTGATCGCCAACTACGGCGCCGCCCGGGTCGGCGTCCGCATCATCTTGCTGAACAGCGAGTTCTCCGGCCCGCAGATCAAAGAGGTATCGGAGCGTGAAGGCGCCAAGCTGATCATCTACGACGACGAATACACCAAGGCCGTCAGCAAAGCCGAGCCGGAGCTGGGCAAGTTGCGGGCGCTGGGCGTCAACCCCGACTCAGACGAGCCGTCGGGCAGCGACGACGAGACGCTGGCCGACCTGATCGCACGCGGCAGTAAAGAACCCGCCCCAAAGGCGGGCAAGCACGCGTCGATCATCATCCTGACCAGTGGAACGACCGGCACCCCAAAAGGGGCGAACCGGAGTACTCCCCCGACGCTGGCACCGGTCGGCGGCATCCTGTCGCACGTTCCGTTCAAGGCCAACGAGGTGACCTCGCTGCCCGCGCCGATGTTCCACGCGCTGGGTTATCTGCATGGCACCATCGCAATGTTCCTGGGCTCCACGTTGGTGCTGCGTCGGAAGTTCAAGCCGCCGCTGGTGCTGGAAGACATCGAGAAGCACAAGGTGACCGCCATGGTCGTGGTGCCGGTGATGCTGTCGCGGATTCTCGAAGCGGTGGAAAAGATGGACAAGAAGCCCGATCTGTCCAGTCTCAAGATCGTGTTCGTATCCGGATCGGCACTGGGAGCCGACCTTGCTGAACGGGCGCTCAAGGACCTGGGCCCGGTGATCTACAACATGTACGGCTCGACTGAAATCGCCTTCGCTACCATCGCTGAGCCCAAGCATCTGGAATTCAATTCGTCGACCGTTGGGCCAGTCGTCAAGGGCGTCAAGGTCAAGATCTTCGACGACAACGGCAAAGAGTTGCCGCAAGGCGAGGTCGGGCGGATCTTCGTCGGCAACGCCTTCCCGTTTGAGGGCTACACCGGCGGAGGCAAGAAGCAGATTATCGACGGCCTGTTGTCCTCGGGCGACGTAGGTTACTTCGACGAGCACGGCTTGCTCTATATCAGCGGGCGCGACGACGAGATGATCGTTTCCGGCGGCGAGAATGTCTTCCCGGCCGAAGTCGAGGACCTGATTACCGGACATCCGGACGTGGTGGAGGCCACCGCGATCGGTGTCGAAGACAAGGAGTGGGGTCACCGGCTGCGCGCGTTTGTGGTCAAGAAGGAAGACGCCGACCTGGACGAGGACACCATCAAGCACTACGTCCGCGAGAACCTGGCCCGCTACAAGGTGCCGCGGGAAGTGATCTTCCTCGAAGAGCTGCCGCGCAACCCGACTGGCAAGATCCTCAAGCGCGAGCTGCGTGATATGGAGATCGACTAACGGTTAGTCGCTCCGCTGTCCGGTCAGCGCCGCTCCTGGATGGCGCGGGTGACCTGGGCCGCGAGTTTGGGGTCGGCCAGCAGTTGGTCGATGAGTGCGGTGAGGACCTCTTGTCCGGTCACGCGGGCGACTCCCAGGCGGTCGGCCGCTTCTCGCTGCCAGATGTCGAGGGCTCGGTGCGTGGCGGCTGGCAGGTCGACGGTCCGTCGTGTCCGTTGGTTGCGTGCCGGCTGGTCACCTGCGGACTGGTCGCGTGATCGGTCGACGGGCTGGATGCGCATTCCTTGGGCGCGCGGTTGACGGAAGCTGGTGAGGCGCTCGGTTGGTGCGGAGTCTCCGGAGGGTGTGCTGGCCGACATCTGGGCGCCGAACGTTCCGTCGCTGGGTCCGATGTGGCTGGGGTTGAAGTTCACTGCGGCGATCGTCCCTCCGTGTGCCAATCAGTAAATCAGTATGGCGGTTATATGTGGTGTCTAACTGATTCTCTCACCTACGCCCCGGTAAGCCGCGTCACCTAGCCGCGAACGTTTACCGGCTGGGTGTAGGACGGTTGCGGGCGAGACCTGGCGTCCTGTCAGCGGGTTACTGTGCCAATTTTTAACACGATAGCTGTGAAGAATAGTTGTTCTGCATTATTCTGGTCATTATCTTGACATACGCGATTTGCCGACTACTTATCTTGGCGAAGCGGTGAATCTGCGGTCCGCTGGTATCCGGTGAGTTCTGCAGATACGTAATTTATGAGCTACGGAAGCGCAGATATACGTACATCAGTAACTCAGTGGATGCCGTTTGATCTGGTGTTAGCCGAGTTCAGAGATACTGATCGCAGTACATGCCAGGGTCTTGAGATCTGTAAATAAGTATCCGTGCGAAAGCTGACGGATGAAATACAGAATTCCACAAACCTAATACTTAGCCAACGAGCGGAATACATAGCTAATTCAAAGCTATATTTAGCCTACTGCCGTTGTTTGCCATTCAATTTTGCGGGTAACCTTTTCAATGTCAGTACAAGGTCTCGGAAGGAGCCCCCAAATGTTGATCTCACTGCGATCGGTCCGCAGCGCGGCCGCTGGCGCGGTGGGTGCCGGCGCGCTGGCCGGAGCGATGCTGTTCGGCGGCATCCCCGCTGCACAGGCCGCCCCCGCGCCCGCTCTCGCCACAAGTTTCGAAACTGCCGGGCCCCACGGTGGCGCACCGCTCGGCCCTGGCGGTGGAGGCCACGGCGGCGGGGGCCACGGCGGCGGTGGAGGCCACGGCGGCGGCTGGGGCCCCGGCGGCGGTGGAGGCCACGGCGGCGGCTGGGACCGCGGCGGCGGCTGGGACCGCGGCGGCGGGGGCCACGGCGGCGGGGGCCACGGCGGCTGGGGCAATGGCGGCTGGGGCAATGGCGGCGGCTTCTGGGGCCCGGGGGGCTGGTGGAACCCCGGGCACTGGTGGAACTGGTGGTGGTGAGCCGCCATCACCGCGTGGCCACCGGTCAGCCTCGTCCTGCCGAGAGTTATTAGGTTGGCCGGCCCACGCTGAGGGGGATCCATGCCGGCCTGGCATCCGTCAGGTCGGCATGGCTCTTAGTTCATAGACGTCCATGCCGACCTGAGACCGGCCTCAGGTCGGCATGGATTTGTTTACGGGTCGCGGGGCAGGCCCAGCAGCCGTTCGGCGATGATGTTGAGCTGCACTTCCGACGTACCGCCGTAGATGGTGGTGGCCCGGCTGGCCAGCAGGTAGTCGCCCCACTTGCCCGCTAACTCATCGGTGTCACCGATTGCCGCATCGGTGCCGAAGGAGGACACCGCGAATTCGGCATAACCCTGGCCGGTGCGCATCGACAACAGCTTGGAGATCGCCGCCGACGGCATGGAGTCACCGCCAGCCAGCGTCAACAGCGTGGAGCGCAGGTTCAGCACCTTGGCGGCGTGGCCTTCGGCGATCAACTGCCCAGCTCGGTGCTGCGCGACCTGGTCGAACTGGCCGTCGCGAACGAACTCGACGAACTCGGGAAGGGTCGCCAGGAAATTCGCATCGCTGCTGCCTATCGACACCCGCTCCGCCGTCAGGGTATTGCGGCTGACCTCCCAGCCGCGGTTGACTTCGCCGAGCACGAACTCATCGGGCACGAACACGTCGTCGATGTAGACGGTGTTGAACATCTCGTCGCCGGTGAGCTCACGCAGGGGCTTGACCGTGACGCCTTCGCTCTTCATGTCCAGCAGGAAGTAGGTGATGCCGTTGTGTTTCGGCGCCGACGGGTCCGTCCTGGCCAGCAGTGCGCCCCATTGCGAGTACTGCGCGGCGGTGGTCCAGATCTTCTGACCGGTGATTCGCCAACCGCCTTCGGCCCGGGTCGCTTTGGTGGTCAGCCCGGCCAGGTCCGATCCGGCGCCCGGCTCGGAGAACAGTTGGCACCAGAACATGTCGCCGCGGAAGGTCGGCGGCAGGAACCGCTGCTTCTGCTCCTCGGTTCCGAACGCGACGATCGACGGAATGATCCACGCCGCGATGCCGACTTGGGGCCGCTTGACCCGTCCGGCGGTGAACTCCTGGGCAATGATGATCTGCTCGACTGGACTGGATGCCCGGCCCCACGGCTTGGGCAGATACGGCAACACCCACCCGCCCTCGGCAATCGCGACCTTGCGTGGCTCGCGCTCCATCGCCTTCAGCGCGGCCACCTCTGACCGGATCTCGGCCCTCAGCATTTCGGTCTCGGGGTCTAGGTCGATGTTCACCGCGCGCATGCCGGAGCTGGTCGCGGTGTCCACCACTTTTTGCGGGTACTCCGAACTACGGCCGAAGCATGCGGCCAACATCACTGCCCGGCGGTAGTAGACGTTGGTGTCGTGTTCCCAGGTGAAACCGATGCCGCCGTGCACTTGGATGCAGTCCTGCGTGCATCGCTGCGCAGCAGTTGGCGCCAGGGTCGCGGCCACCGCGGCGGCGAACTCGACTCCCGAAGCCACTATGTCCCAATTGTTTTGGCTGGCTTCGTCAATCGCGCGGGCGGCATCCCACACCGCGGCGGTGGCCCGCTCGGTGTCGGCAATCATCTCTGCGCACTTGTGTTTGATGGCCTGGAACTGACCGATCGGCCTGCCGAATTGTTCCCGGATCTTGGCGTATTGCGACGCCGTATCGGTTGCCCAGCGCGCGACGCCGACGGCCTCCGCCGACAGCAGCGTGGACATCAGCGCGTACGCGGTTGTCATGGTCAGGCTGCTCAATGCGGCATCGTCGCCGACCTCGACGGCGTTGGCCCGCACATGTGCGATGGGGCGAAGCGGGTCCAGGCTTTTCACCGGCTCGATCTCCAGTTGGTCGGCGCGCAGCACCACCCATTCCTCGCCGCTGTCGATCGCCACCGGGAGCACCAGCACAGATGCCTGCGCGGCCGCGGGTACTGCGCGGACTTCGCCGCGGATCACCAGCGCTTGATCATTAGGGCCCTGTCTAGTGGCGGTCAGTCCGGAATCCAGCGCGTAGGCGGCGATGGCCGTGCCCGACGCCAGGTCGGCGAGCACTTTGGCGTCCGGGTCATGCGCGGAGATCAGCGCGCTGGCGATCGCCGACGGCACGAATGGCCCCGGTACTGCTCCGTAGCCGAACTCGGCGAGCACAATGGCCAGCTCGAGGATGCCGAATCCCTGCCCGCCGACGGATTCGGCCAGATGAACACCCTGCAGGCCCTGTTCGGCCGCCGCCTGCCAGTACGGCGGGGGGTTCTCGATGGGGGTTTCCATGGCCACGTGCAGCACCTCGGACGGCGCGACCCGCGCCACCAGGGATCGCACCGAATCGGCCAGGTCTTGATGCTCAGGATTTATCGCGATCGGCATTGGTCGCCTTCCCATGCTTTCGGGGTCCGTTTCGGCCGAGCACCCTTCAATCTAATAACCGGTC
>DATIOT010000379.1:0-9131 GCA_035472875.1 Mycobacterium sp. | reverse complement strand
GGACTGGCTGCCCGGAGAGCAACTGCTGCGGCCCGACGAGCTGGCGAGGCTAATGGATATCGCCGTGACCAGACTCGGTGTCACCAGCGTGCGGTTTACCGGCGGTGAGCCGCTGTTGTCCCGCCACCTCGAAGAGGTGGTCGCAGCCGCGGCCCGTCTGCGGCCCCGTCCCGAGATCTCGCTGACCACCAATGGCGTGGGTCTAGCGCGGCGGGCTGCCGCGCTTGTCGAGGCAGGCCTGGACCGGGTCAACGTTTCCTTGGACAGTCTGGACCGGGCCCACTTCGCGGCCATCACTCGCCGGGACCGGCTCGCTGACGTGCTGGATGGCTTGGCCGCAGCCAAGGCCGCAGGTCTGGTGCCGGTCAAGGTGAACGCCGTGCTCGATCCCGCTACTGGCGGAGAGGATGTCGTCGATCTGTTGCGGTTCTGCGTCGAGCATGGCTACCAGTTGCGGGTCATCGAGCAGATGCCGCTGGATGCCGGGCACCTGTGGCGCCGGGAGGCCACGCTGAGTGCCGACGACGTGCTGGCGGCGCTGCGGCCGCACTTCCGGCTGCGGCCGGACCCGGCGCCACGCGGTTCAGCTCCGGCCGAGCTCTGGCTGGTGGACACGGGCCCGAACACGCCGCGCGGAAAGTTTGGTGTCATCGCGTCGGTGTCGCACGCCTTCTGCTCGACCTGTGACCGCACCCGCCTGACGGCCGACGGCCAAATCCGCAGCTGCCTGTTCTCTGCCGAGGAGACAGACCTTCGAGGCCTGCTGCGCAGCGGCGCGCACGACGATGTGATCGAGGCGGCATGGCGTGCCGCGATGTGGAGCAAGCCTGCCGGCCACGGCATCAACGACCCCAACTTCATCCAGCCTGAGCGCCCGATGAGCGCGATCGGTGGCTGAGGTGCCCGTCGAACTAGCCGGAATCCAGGTGACGGTCCGGTACTTCGCCGCCGCGCGCGCGGCCGCCGGAGCCGAATCGGAAACGGTGATATTGCGACCAGGCACCACGGTGGCCGAGTTGGTTGAAAGGCTCGCCGTCCCGGGTACGGGTCTCGCGAAGGTGTTGAGCCGATGCTCTTACCTGTGCGACGGAATCGCAGTTCGCGACGAGACCAAAGCGTTGCGCTCGGGCGACACGATCGATGTCTTACCGCCCTTCGCCGGCGGGTGAAAATGTGAAATACCTCACGTAACGGAACGATAACAGCGCGGACACGCTCCGATCTCGGATCGTATGACCTGCGCAAATCCAAGGTGTTCCTGGGGTTTTGCACGACGGCCGTGAGGGAAACGCCGAGTTTCGCTCGAAGTGACGAGACCAACAGAACCCGCTAGCGTCTCCGAAGGCTCGCCAAGTTACCGGTGGCGTCCCTCCCTCACCTATCGCGCTGAGCTCCATCCAGTAGGCGGGGGACACCGTAAGTGGATGGAAGCGGGGGACCCACCGGTCCACCGTGATCGGACTGGGGCCGCGTTGCGGCTCCTTGGGGTGAAGCCGTCGTCGTTTCCCTGTGGAATGCGACGCCGGCCGGGTGGCCTCTCCAACCCGAACCCGACAGCTGACCTCGCAAGCGCGTTACGAGAGAGGAATTCTCACGGCGCATGAGTGGACGTCACCGTAAGCCCGCTACTTCAAACATCAGCGTCGCCAAGCTCGCCTTTACCGGGGCAGTGCTTGGTGGCGGCAGCATCGCTCTCGCTGGCCAGGCAGCCGCAGCCACCGATGGCGAATGGGATCAAGTAGCCCGTTGCGAGTCCGGCGGCAACTGGGGCATCAACACCGGCAATGGCTATTACGGCGGTGTCCAGTTCACCGCAGCCACCTGGTCCTCGCATGGCGGCGGCCAGTACGCCCCGTCGGCCCAGCTGGCCACCAAGGACCAGCAGATCGCCGTCGCTGAGCGGGTGCTGGCGACCCAGGGTCGTGGCGCCTGGCCCGTGTGTGGTGGTCCGCTGTCGGGCGCGACGCCGCGCCAGGTCCTTCCCACGCCGGCGGGCATGGACGCGCCGCTGGATGCGCCCGGGTTCAACGGTCTGCCGGCACCGCTGGCCCCGCCGCCGGCAGACGCGCCTCCGCCAGATGCTCCGCCGCCGCCCCCTCCCGCACCGCCGGCTGACCGGCCTGCGCCGGTGCTGCTGGCCTCCTTCGGCGAACCGGCGCCCCCCGCGGATGTGCCGGCCGCGCCTCCCGCAGACGCCGTGCCACCGGCGCCTCCCGCAGACGCCGTGCCGCCCGCGCCGGCGGGCCAGCCGGTCGTCGACGCGGGATTGCCGGGTCCCGCGCCCGCCGATGTGCCGCCGCCGGTTCCCGGCGACCTCAACGCCGCGCCCGTTGAACCCCAGCAGGTGTCGAACGTCGGCTACACGAAGACACTGTGGGAAGCGATCCGGGGCCAGGACATACACGGCAATGACGCGCTCGACGCGCTTGCACAGCCACCCGTCGCCAACTGAGGATCTGCGTCTAGGCGCTTAGTCGCCGCGCGACGTTAGGCCGAGCCCACCCATTCTTCGGTTCCGTCATCGAAGAACTGGCGCTTCCAGACCGGTAGCCGAGCCTTGATGGTGTCAACCAGCTGGGCACAGGTGCTAAATGCCGCCTGTCGGTGGTCGGCGGCGACTGCCGCCACCAGCGCGGCCTCACCGATGTGCAGCGCGCCGATCCGGTGGCTGGCCGCGATAGCGCGGACCCCGCTGGACTCCGCAGCGACCTCCGCTACCACGTCGGCCATGACCTGTTCGGCCGACGGGTGCGCGGAATACTCCAGCCGCACCACCCTGCGTCCGCCGTCGTGGTCGCGAATCATGCCGACGAACCCAACGATGGCTCCGGCCGACTGATGGCCCACCAGTTCTTCATGCTCGGCAAGGAAGATCGGCCGCTCGGTCATGGCGGCGCGCAGGACGAGCGTCATCGCTCGTGATCTTTGCCGGCGAGTTGGTCGAGCGCGTGGTCGAGCACATCGGCGAGCACCCCAAGACCGTCGCGTACCCCGCCGGGTGAACCCGGCAGGTTGATGATCAAGGTCCGGCCCGCCACACCGCATACGCCGCGCGACAGCACCGATGTCGGCACCTTCGGCAGCCCGGAGCGCCGGATGGCGTCAGCCAGCCCCGGGATCATGTAGTCCAGCACCGCTACGGTCTGGTCGGGGGTGCTATCGGTGGGCGAGATGCCGGTTCCACCCGAGGTGATGATTACGTCGACTTCGTCGTCGACCGCACCGCGCAGCGCCTCGCCCACCGGATTCCCGTCGGCGACCACCTCAGGCTCCACGGGCGAAAATTCCCGCTGCCCAAGCCATTCAGCGATGATCGGCCCGCATCGGTCGGTGTACACACCGTCCGAGGCTCGTGTCGAGGCGATAATGATTCGCGCGGATCGGCTCATCAGCGAACCCAATTTCCGGTTTTGCCGCCCTCCTTGCGGAGCACGCGAATGTCATCGATGCGAGCGGCTGGGTCAACCGCTTTGATCATGTCGTAGAGCGTAAGCCCAGCCACGCTCACGGCGGTCAGCGCCTCCATCTCCACACCCGTACGGTCGGTGCTGCGCACCGTCGCGGTGATCTCGATATCCGACTCGCCGACGGTGAAATCGACATCGACTCCGGTAAGCGCGAGCTGATGGCACAGCGGAATCAGGTTGCTGGTGCGCTTTGCTGCCAAAATGCCCGCCACCCGAGCGGTAGCCAACGCATCACCCTTAGGAAGGCCGCCGGTTGAGATCAGGGCCACCACTTCCGAGGAAGTGCGCAAGGCACCAGCAGCAACGGCGGTGCGCTTAGTGGCTCCCTTCTCAGTGACATCGACCATGTGCGCCGCCCCCCGCTCATCCAGGTGCGACAGCGTGCCCGAGCGGGATTCCCCCGACTCCCAGCTCGCACGGGCCTTGGATGCCTCGGCCATCCTGGCGACCTATCTGTTGACGACGGTGACCGGGTGAACGTAGGGCAGGTCGTCAGCGGGCAGCGGGAACACCAGGTCACCGAAGGGGGACAACGCACCCGTCCGATCGGTCGCCAGTTCGCTTACCGCATGGTCGTCCGGGTCCGTCGTCGGCCAGCCGTTGTCGACGTACCTGGTGTTGCCCGCGTTGCCCTCAGCAATATCAGCCACGAGGTCCATTCTGACAGGTCGCGCACGCGTACGTGAGGCAAGGCTGCGCGTGCTGAATTCCCGCGTCTTCGGCGTGGCCTCGGGGTCAGCCGGCTGCTTTAGGCTGGTCAGCAATGACCGACAACACCCCGGATATCCCGCTGGGGTCCTGGCTGGCCGACTTGCCCGACGAGCGGCTGATCCGACTGCTGGAACTACGGCCAGACCTTGCCCAGCCGCCACCTGGCAGCATCGCCGCACTGGCTGCGCGCGCTCAGGCCCGGCAGTCGGTCAAAGCCGCCACCGACGAGCTCGACTTCTTGCGGCTGGCGGTGCTCGACGCACTGCTGGTACTGCAGGCCGACACCGCGCCGGTGCCGACCGCCAAGCTACTGGCGCTGATCGGCGACCGAGCTCCCGAAGCCGACGTGGTCGGCGCGCTGGACGACCTCAGGCAACGTGCCCTGGTCTGGGGCGAGGCCGCAGTCCGGGTGGCCGCCGACGCCGGCTCAGCGTTGCCATGGCATTCGGGACAAGTCACCCTTGAGGACAGCTCACGCACCGGCGAACAGATCGCTGATCTCATCGACGGGCTAGACCAAGCACAGCTGGGTGTGCTGGAGAAACTGCTCCAAGGGTCTCCGATGGGGCGTACCCGCGACGCCGCACCCGGCGCCCCAGCGGATCGGCCGGTGCCGCAGCTGCTGGCGATGGGGCTGCTGCGACGGATCGATGCCGAGACGGTGATCTTGCCTCGCCACGTCGGACAGGTACTGCGCGGGGAGCAACCCGGTCCGATGCAACTGACGGCACCAGACCCGGTGGTGTCGACCACCACGCCCGAGGATGCCGACGCGGCGGCGGCCGGAGCCATCATCGACCTGCTGCGCGAACTCGACGTACTGCTTGAAAACCTGGGGGCCGCACCGGTTCCCGAGCTGCGCAGCGGTGGATTGGGAGTTCGCGAAGTCAAACGGCTGGCCAAAACAATCGGCATTGACGAGCCGCGGCTGGGACTGCTCCTCGAGGTCGCGGCCGTCGCCGGATTGATCTCCAGCGGCATGCCCGATCCAGAGCCGGAAAGCGGTGACGGCCCATATTGGGCGCCGACGGCGGCCGCCGACCGCTTCACCGTGATATCCGCGGCCGAGCGTTGGCACCTGCTGGCCAGCACCTGGCTTGACCTGCCGGGCCGGCCAGCGTTGATCGGCACCCGTGGTCCGGAGGGTAAACCGTATGGTGCCCTTACGGATTCGCTGTACTCGACGGCCGCACCGCTGGATCGCCGACTGCTGCTGGGAATGCTCTCCGAGCTGCCCCACGGTGCCGGTGTCAACGCAGCCGAAGCGTCGGCGGCGCTGATCTGGCGGCGCCCGCGCTGGGCGAAACGGCTGCAGCCGCGACCCGTAGCAGATCTGCTGACCGAGAGCCACGCGCTGGGCCTGGTGGGTCGCGGGGCGATCAGCGCTCCCGGCCGCGCGCTACTCGATGAAGCCGTCGAGGCCGCCGCCGCGATCGATGCGATGACGCGGGCGCTGCCCAAACCGATCGACCACTTCCTGATGCAGGCCGACCTGACGGTCGTGGTGCCCGGACCACTGCAACGCGATCTCGCGGCGGACCTGGCCACCGTCGCCACTGTCGAATCAGCCGGCGCGGCGATGGTCTACCGCATCAGCGAGCAATCGATCCGGCATGCGCTCGACATCGGCAAAACCCGTGACTGGATGCACGACCTTTTCAGCAAGCACTCCAAAACTCCGGTGCCGCAGGGGCTCACATACCTCATCGATGACGTTGCGCGTCGGCATGGCCAGCTTCGAATCGGCATGGCCGCCTCGTTCGTGCGGTGCGAGGACCCGGCGCTACTGGCCCAGGCGGTGGCGGCGGCAGAAGAGCTGCAGCTGCGTGCCCTGGCGCCGACGGTGGCCGTGTCGCCCGTGCCGATCGCCGAGGTGCTCGTCGCGTTGCGGGGTGCGGGCTTCGCCCCGGCCGCTGAAGATTCCTCCGGCTCCATCGTCGATGTCCGGCCTCGCGGGGCCAGGGTGCCCACACCACAGCAGCGCCGGCCATACCGCCCTCCTCCGCGCCCGAGCAGTGAGACGCTGAACGCCGTCGTCTCGGTGCTGCGAAAGGTGACCGCCGCACCGTTCGGCAACATCCGCATCGACCCCGCGGTCATCATGTCGCTGTTGCAGCGCGCGGCAAGGGATCAAGACACGCTGGTGATCGGCTATCTCGATGCCGCCGGCGTGGCCACCCAGCGGGTGGTGTCGCCGATCACCATACGGGGCGGGCAGCTCGTCGCCTTCGATTTAGCGTCCGGCCGCCTGCGCGACTTCGCCATCCACCGCATCACGTCGGTGGTGTCGGCCGACAACGGATAATGGATCACATGACCGACGGGCCGTTGATCGTACAGTCAGATAAGACGGTGCTGCTCGAAGTTGACCACGAGCAGGCCGGCGCCGCGCGCGCCGCCATTGCGCCGTTCGCCGAGTTGGAACGCGCACCCGAGCACGTGCACACCTACCGCATCACACCGTTGGCGCTGTGGAACGCCCGCGCGGCCGGCCATGACGCCGAACAGGTCGTCGACGCGCTGGTCAGTTACTCCCGCTACGCGGTGCCCCAGCCGCTGCTGGTCGACATCGTCGATACCATGGCCCGCTACGGCAGGCTGCAACTGGTCAAAAACCCGGCGCACGGCCTGACGCTGGTGAGCCTGGATCGTGCGGTGCTCGAAGAAGTGTTGCGCAACAAGAAGATCGCGCCAATGCTGGGCGCCCGGATCGACGACGACACGGTGATCGTCCACCCCAGCGAGCGCGGCCGGGTCAAGCAGATGCTGCTCAAGATCAGTTGGCCTGCAGAGGATCTCGCCGGATATGTCGACGGCGAGGCGCACCCGATCAGCCTGCACGAGGACGGCTGGCACCTGCGCGACTACCAGCGGATGGCCGCCGACTCGTTCTGGTCCGGCGGCTCCGGAGTGGTGGTCCTTCCCTGTGGTGCCGGCAAGACGCTGGTCGGTGCCGCCGCGATGGCGAAAGCCGGTGCGACGACGCTGATCCTGGTCACCAACATCGTTGCCGCCCGGCAATGGAAACGCGAGCTGGTCGCGCGCACCTCGCTGAGCGAGGACGAGATCGGCGAATACTCCGGAGAGCGCAAGGAAATCCGGCCCGTCACCATCTCGACCTACCAGATGATCACCCGCCGCACTAAGGGCGAGTACCGCCACCTGGAGCTCTTTGACAGCCGCGACTGGGGGCTGATCATCTACGACGAGGTGCATCTGTTGCCGGCACCGGTGTTCCGGATGACTGCCGACCTGCAGTCCAAGCGGCGGCTGGGCCTGACTGCCACGTTGATCCGCGAAGACGGTCGCGAGGGTGACGTGTTTTCCCTGATCGGCCCGAAACGCTATGACGCGCCGTGGAAGGACATCGAGGCGCAGGGTTGGATCGCACCGGCAGAGTGTGTCGAAGTCCGGGTCACCATGACCGACAACGAGCGGATGCTCTATGCCACCGCCGAACCCGAAGAACGCTACCGGCTTTGCTCGACAGCGCATTCGAAGATCGCCGTGGTCAAGTCGCTGTTGCGCCGACACCCCGGCGAGCAGACCCTGGTGATCGGCGCCTACCTCGATCAGCTCGACGAGCTCGGCGCCGAGCTGGACGCTCCGGTGATCCAGGGGTCGACGAGGACCCGGGCACGCGAAGAGCTGTTCGATGCCTTCCGCCGTGGCGAGGTGTCCACGCTGGTGGTCTCCAAGGTCGCCAACTTCTCTATTGACTTGCCGGAAGCCTCTGTTGCGGTGCAGGTTTCGGGAACCTTTGGCTCACGCCAAGAGGAGGCCCAGCGGCTGGGACGGTTGCTGCGGCCGAAGTCCGACGGCGGTGGCGCCATCTTCTATTCCGTGGTGGCCCGCGACAGCTTGGACGCCGAGTACGCCGCCCACCGGCAGCGATTCCTAGCAGAGCAGGGCTACGGCTACATCATCCGCGACGCGGACGATCTATTGGGCCCGGCGATTTAACCTGCTCGCGCCAAAATTCAGAGCGAGAGGATGGTCGCCGACGCGGTGCCCGGTGCGCCGTACACCTGCGCCAGGCCGACCCGCGGGTTGCCGGGCACCTGACGCTCCCCCGCCTCGCCCCGTAGCTGACGCACAAGTTCGTGCATCTGCCGCAGCCCCGACGCGCCGATCGGCTCACCGTTGGCGATCAGCCCGCCATCGGTGTTGACCGGAATCGAGCCATGGATCTCGGTGGCGCCGTCGGCCACCAGTTTCTCTTGCTCGCCGTCTGCGCACAGACCCGTCTCGGCCATGTGGATGACCTCGGCGCCCGCGTCGGTGTCCTGCAACTGGGCGAGGTCGATGTCCTCAGGTCCGATGCCTGCGGCCTCGTAGGCGGCTTTGGCCGCGTATACCGTCGGCGAGGCGTCCTCGTCCAGTGGAGCGAAGGTGGCGTGCACTTCGTAGGCGCCGTAGCGGCGCGTGCGGATCTCACTGGCTCGCACGTACACCGGCTTGTCGGTGAACTTGTGCGCTATGTCGGCGCGGCACATGATTACCGCAGCGGCACCCTCGTCGGGCGCGCAGAACATGTACTGCGTCAGCGGGTAGTTGAGCACGGTCGAGTTGAGGATCTCTTCCTCGGGAATTGCCTTGCGACGGAACGCATTCGGGTTCAGCGCGCCGTTACGGTAGTTCTTGGCGGCAACCTTGGCCAGCGTGGCCTGCGAGATGTTGTGGTCGTGTATGTACTTGTTGGCCTTCATTCCGAAGAACTTCGTGGTGACGAACTGCCCATTCTGTGCATACCACTGGGGCAGCGCCAGTTTGGCGGGGTCGTCGGTGAACGCGCCGCGCGGGTGTTTGTCCAGGCCCAAGGCGATGCCGATGTCGTACTTGCCCAACCGGATGGTGTCGGCGGTCTGCTGAATCGCACTGGCGGCGGTGGCGCAGGCATTGAACACGTTGGTGAAGGTGATGCCGGTCAGGCCGACCAAACGGGTCACGGCG
>DATIOT010000378.1:0-13187 GCA_035472875.1 Mycobacterium sp. | reverse complement strand
CATTGCCGAACGGCCGGGCCCGCCTTTGAGCGACCCGACTTGGAAGAAGGATTTGGGAAACCTAGGTGCGTGCCCGACAACTCCTCAGTGGGCTTCGGCATTGGTCGTCTGCGGTACTGGCGGTTGTGCTCACGGTTGGGCTCGGCGGTTGCAGTAACACCGACTCGTGGGTTGAGGCGTCCGCCTCGCAAGGCTGGTCCGCACCCTACGGCGACGCGGCCAACAGCAGCTACACCACGACGAGCGGCGCTGCCAAGCTGTCGCTGGAGTGGACGCGGTCGGTCAAGGGCAGCTTGGCGGCCGGACCGGCGCTGAGCGCACGCGGTTATCTCGCCCTCAACGCACAGACCCCGGCCGGATGTTCGCTCATGGAATGGGAGAACAACGACAACGGCCGGCAACGCTGGTGTGTCCGGTTGGTTCAAGGCGGCGGTTTCGCCGGTCCGTTGTTCGACGGCTTCGACAACCTCTACGTCGGCCAGCCAGGGACTTTCCTGTCTTTACCGGTGACACAGTGGACGCGCTGGCGGCAGCCGGTGATCGGGATGCCTTCCACCCCGCGGTTCCTGGGAAGTGGCCAACTGCTCGTCACCACGCATCTGGGACAGGTGCTGGTGTTCGACGCCCACCGCGGCGTGGTGGTGGGCGCTCCGCTGGATCTGGTCGATGGCGTCGACCCGACAGATGCGATGCGCGCGTTGGCCGATTGCGCGCCGGCCCGGCAGGGCTGCCCGGTCGCGGCTCCCCCTGCCTTCTCGGCGGCAAGCCAGATGGTGGTGGTCAGCGTCTGGCAGCCGGGGGCTCCAGCGGCGGGGCTGGTTGGGCTGAAATACCACCCGGGGCAGACGCCGCTGCTCGCCCGCGAGTGGACCAGCGACGTCATCAGCGGCGGTGTGATTGCCAGCCCGGTGTTATCCGCCGACGGATCGACCGTCTACGTCAATAGTCGCGACCAACGTCTGTGGGCACTGCACCCCGCTGACGGGAAACCGAAATGGTCTGTGCCGCTGGGATTCCTGGCGCAGACACCGCCCACGGTCACGCCGCAGGGACTGATCGTGTCCGGCGGCGGGCCCGACACCCGACTGGCGGCCTTCAAGGATGCCGGTGATCACGCCGAGCAGGTGTGGCGCCGCGACGACGTCACCCCTTTGTCGTCGTCGAGCCTGGCCGGCGCCGGCGTCGGCTACACGGTGGTCAGCGGTCCACCCGGACAAGGCACGCCCGGCATGTCGTTGCTGGTCTTCGATCCGGGCAACGGCCACACCCTCAATAGCTATCCGCTGCCCGCGGCCACCGGATATCCCGTCGGCGTTTCAATCGGCAATGACCGCCGGGTGGTGGCCTGCACCAGCGACGGCCAGGTCTACGGCTTCGGGCCGGCCTAGACGTTGGCTCATCACCCTAATGGGAATCGATCAGCGCGCCGTTGCTGGATTTGCGGCCCTTGCCAGGTGAGGCTGATCACCGAGCCGCCGACGGGTGAGCACTTGCCTCGCCCTGGAACGTGGATCGATTCCTAGGTCTAGATCGTGCCACCGTCGGTTGGTGAGGTCGCCTGTAGCGCTGATGGGATGTCGTGCCAGTCGAGCACTGATCCATTAGGTCGCCGCCGGGTGCCTTCGGCTCATAAACGAAGAGTGAATCGAGGAGGAAAGGGATGATTTTCGTCGGGGATGATTGGGCCGAAGACCATCACGACGTGCATCTGACGGACGAGGCCGGGCAACGACTGGCGGCGCGGCGGTTGCCCGAAGGACTGGCCGGTATCCAACAGTTGCACGAGCTGCTTGCTGAGCATGCTGACGAGCCGGCCCAGGTGGTGGTCGGCATCGAAACCGACCGCGGGCTGTGGGTGGCGGCACTGACCGCGGCCGGCTATCAGGTGTTTGCGATCAACCCGCTGGCGGTGGCCCGCTACCGCGACCGACACCACGTCTCGGGCGCCAAATCCGATGCCAGCGACGCCAAACTACTGGCCGATCTGGTGCGCACCGATCGACACAACCATCGCCCGATCGCCGGTGACAGCGCTGAGGCCGAGGCGATCAAAGTGCTGGCCCGCACGCACCAGAGCCTGATCTGGACACGAAACCGGCAGACCAACACGCTGCGCAGCGCGCTGCGCGAGTACTACCCGGCCGCGCTGCAGGCCTTCGACGATCTCGCCCACGGCGACGCCTTGGGTGTGTTGGACCGCGCCCCTACCCCCGAGCAGGCCGCCCGGCTGAACCTGGCGGCGCTCCAATCGGCGCTCAAACGCGGAGGGCGCCAACGCAATATCGCCGCCCGCGCCCGCCAGATTCAAGCCGCACTGCGCACCGAGCAGCTGGCCGCACCGGCCCCAGTCACCGCGGCGTTCGCCGCCACCACCCGCGCCACCGTGGGCATCATCGCCGAACTCAACCGCCACATCAGCGAACTCGAGACCGCTCTGACAGAGCATTTTGAGACACACCCGGACGCCGCCATCTACCGCTCCCTGCCAGGACTAGGTGTGATACTCGGCGCCCGGGTGCTCGGTGAGTTCGGGGACGACCCAAACAGATACACCGACACCAAGTCTCGCAAAAACTACGCCGGAACATCACCTTTGACGGTGGCATCCGGGCGCAAACGCGCGGTACTGGCCCGCCATGTGCGCAACCGCCGACTGTACGACGCCATCGACCAATGGGCCTTCTGCGCCATCTCGGCCAGCCCAGGCGCCCGACTGTTCTACGACCAACACCGTGCCGCCGGCGATACCCACCACCAGACCTTACGGGCCCTGGGCAACCGCCTCGTGGGAATCTTGCACGGCTGTCTTCGCCACCACCGCGCCTACGACGAACACACCGCCTGGGCACACCGTCAAACCACCAACACCGAACAAGCCGCTTGACATGCTACGACCCTGGGATGTCTAGACCGGGCGGTCCGGTCGGCTTTGTCCACAGTTCGGCCTGTATCCACAGCCGCCGTCTTCGAGGTGGTCGGTGTCGGTGCCCGGCAATAGAATCCGAACATGCGTTCGATAACTGTTCCGGCGGAGCTGGATACCGCTTTGGACGCGCTCGATACAGCCGTGGCAGCCATTGGCGAGCTGGACTTCGCCAGCCTGAGTCCTGCGATCGTGGTGCGCGCGCTGGAGCGGCTGGAAACCTCACGCCGGCGGCAGGTTGTGGTCAGTCACAACTTGATTCGAGGCTTGGCGAAGGAGGATCCCACCGACTTCGGCGGCTCGATCCACCAAGTGATCGCCGACTGGCTGCGGATTAGTTACGCCGAGGCGCGCCGCCGGCTTCGCGACGCCGAACAGCTTTCTCCGCGACTGACGCTTACCGGCCAGGAATTGCCGCCGGAACTGCCGGCCACCGCCCGGGTGTGGCGCGAGAGCCTGCTCGACGCTCAGCACCTGCGGGTGATTCAGACATTCGTCCGTGATCTGCCGGACGCGATACCAGTGGATACCGTCGAACGCGCGGAACGCTTTCTCGCCCAGCAAGCGACGAAGCTGCGGCCCGATCAGCTGGAAAAGGCGGCGCAGCGGTGTGCGCTGCGGCTCAACCCCGACGGGAGATTCTCCGACTCCGACCGTGCGCGGCTGCGCGGCTTCACGTGGTGTGGTCAGCGCACTGACGGGATGAGCGTCGGCAAGCTTGTTGCTTCTCCTGAACTGCGTGCCAACCTCGACGCCTGGCTGGCGCGGTTCGCCGCGCCTGGGATGTGCAACCCGAACGATCAAACCCCTTGCGTCGAAGGCGAACCCAGCGACGAATCCGTGAGCAGAGATCTGCGTAGCCCCGCTCAGCGCCAACACGACGCGCTCAACGCCCTGGTTCGCAGCGAGCTGGGCGATCCGAAACTCGGTGTGCACAAGGGATTGCCGGTGAGCGTCATTGTGTCGACCACGCTGCAGGAGCTGACCTCGGGCACCGGCCGAGCGGTGACGGGCGGCGGAACGCTGCTGCCGATGCGTGACGTGATCCGGATGGCCAGCCATGCCTACCACTATCTCGCGATATTCGACGAGCATTCCAGTCGCCCACTGTATCTCGGCCGATCTCGCCGAATCGCCTCATCGGATCAGCGGATAGTCCTCTATGCGAAGGATCGCGGCTGCACGCACCCGGGCTGCGACGTACCCGGCTATCGGTGCGAAGTCCACCATACCGACGAGTGGGCCGCCGGCGGCTTGACGGATGCCGACAAGCTGACCTTCGCCTGCAAACCCAACCACAAGCTAGTCGAAAGAGGCTGGCGAACAAGGAAACTCCCGAACGGCCGCACCGAGTGGATCCCGCCGCCGCAGTTAGACCGCGGCGCGCGCACCAATGACTATCACCACCCGGAACGCCTCTTCGATAACGCCGGATCCCCTTGACCCGTTGTTACTTCTTGAACCGTCCGGCGAACCCGCGCAGCGGCAGGTCGGCACTGGTGATGAGCCCCGGCCGCGCCGCCACCACCGACTTGATCGAGTGCAGCGCGGGCATCCCGGTCACGGTCATGCCGATGGAGGCGAAGTTGTCCGGGTTGGACAAGTCCACGCCGCGCTTGGGGAAAATCATGTGTTTGTTGTAGACGCACGGGTCGCCCTTGATTTGGGTGATGTAGCAGCCCTTGATGTTCCAGCTCGGGTCGGTGTGCGGCGTCATCTGCCATTCCAGGTGCGTCTCGACCCGCGGAACTCCGTCCACCATGCCCTGGTATTTGATGTAATTGCCGCCCAGCGAGCCCTTAGGCAGGGTGTACCAGCCCAGGTCGACGTCCTTGGTGCAGGCGCCCAGTTCGTAGCTGAACTTGACCTCGTCGAGTGGCAGATCGAAGCAGTCGGCCATCATCAGCACGCTGTCGGCGAAGACGCGGGTGTATTTCTCCAACTTGGACGGGATTTCCGGATCGTCGACCGGTTGGCCGTAGCCGACCTCTATCCAGGTGCCCTTGGAGTGGTGGCACGACACGTCAACGGACTCGATGGTGGTGATGTTCTCGATCTCGGCGACATCGGCCGAGCACACCACGCCAAGGATCTGGTTCAGCCCCGGATTCATGCCGGTGCCGTAGAAGGTCGCACCGCCCTTTTCGCAAGCCTCCTGCAGGAGCTGGGTCACCGGCTTGCCCGAAGCGTGCGGGTGGTTCTTGTCGCGGTGCCACCCCGTGATCCAGTCGGCGGTGGTGACGATATTGATCCCCGCCTCAAGCACTTTGACGTAGAGGTCCTCGTCGGGAAACACGCCGTGAAACGTCAGTACGTCCGGCGTGGCTGCGATGATCTCCTCGATGGTGCCGGTGGCCTTTACCCCGTTGGGGGCCAGCCCGGCCAACTCGCCCGCATCCTTCCCGATCTTTTCCGGCGAGTAGCAATGCACGCCAATCAACTCCAGGTCGGGCTGCGTGGCAATCCGCCTGATCATCTCCGAACCGACGTTCCCGGTGGCTACCTGGAAGACGCGAATCGGTCGAGCGGGTGCATTCATTCGGTTCAGCCTTTCTGGGATGCCGCGTACACTTCGGCGGCGCTGCCACCGATGCCATCGGGATAAAACTGCTTGGCCCACTTGCGGATTGCGGTGAAGCCCTGGTACTCGTCGGTGGCCAGCGCGGGTGGATCCGAGTAGCGCTGGTGCTGCCAGATTTCGACGTCCTGCTCGAACTGCCGGATCACTTCGCGGCCGAATTCGGCCGCCTTGAGCTCGGCCCGGGCGGGGTCCTTGCTTGGCGCCCGACCGATGTACACCATGAAACGGACATCGGAGGTGGACTCATCGACCGGGGTGATCGCCGAGATGGTGCGGTTGTCGACCATCCCCCAGCTCTTGGTCACGGCGACTCCCAGACCGCCGTTGATGGCCTTCACACCGCTGTTGACGTCCTCGATCTTCTGGCCGTCATCACCTTCGAAGGTGATGGTGAAGTCGACGAAGGACACCGGATCATCGAAGTCGTGGCGGGTGAAGACGGGCACGATGGGGGTGTTGTGCACGTACTTGAAGTGCGCGAAGTCCACCCCGTTTTCGAGCACGTACTGCGGATGCAATTCGAGGCCTTCGCGGTACAACCGCTGCTGTGGGTAGTAGTCGTCGGCGCTGCTGCCGTCGCCGAATGCGGCGAACACGTCGGGCGCGTCGAAATAGGGTTCGCGACGCTCGACGTCGTGCCAGATGTAGACCGAGTCGTTGCGCTCCACGACCGGATAGGTGCGGATGCGCCGGCCACGGTTGGGACGGTCCTGGTAGGGGATGCAGACATTGCGGCCCTGCTGGCTCCACTGCCATCCATGGAACGGGCACTGCAGTACTTCTCTGACGACTTTGCCGCCGTAACCAAGGTGGGCACCGAGGTGTTCGCAGTAGGCATTCATCACGGTGAGCAGGCCGGACTCGGCCCGCCAAGCGACCATCTCCTGGTCGAAGTACTTCATCTTGTGGACGTCGCCGACACCGATCTCTTCGGACCAGGCGACCTGGAACCATCCGGTCGGTTTCATCGACAACGGCGGCTTAGCCATCTGAGCTGTCCTCCTCGCGTACGAATGATAGGCGGTGCCGTAGAAAAATCACAGTCCCCTTTATGAAAAGTTCGCTTACCGCGTGCAACCAGTCGCTAGGATCACCAGATGACACGCGCCGGAATCGCGGGCCGACGTCCCAACCGGCGTGGCAACGCGACTCGCGAGAGCATGCTCGAGGCCGCGCTGCGGTCGCTGGCCTCCGGCGAGCCGGGCTCGGTGTCGGCCAACCGCATCGCCAAGGAGATCGGCGCCACCTGGGGCGCGGTGCAGTACCAGTTCGGCGACACCGACGGTTTCTGGGCCGCGGTGCTGCATCGCACCGCCGAGCGACGCGCCGCGACATTCTCCACGCTGTCCACGCCGGTCCAACCGGACGCGCCCCTGCGTGAGCGTGTCGGCGCCATCATCGAAACTCTCTACCACGGCTTGGCGTCGGCAGATTCACGCGCGATCGAAAATCTCCGGGCAGCGCTGCCCCGAGATCCCGACGAGCTCGAGCGCCTCTACCCTCGAACCGCCGCCGAGCTGTTCTCCTGGGGCAAGAGCTGGCTGGAGACCTGCCAGAACGCCTTCGCCGGTCTAGACGTCGACCCGGAGCGAGTACGCGAGGTGGCCACCCTCATCCCGGGCGCGATGCGCGGCCTGGTGTCGGAGCGCCAGCTGGGTTCTTACGCCGACCTCGACATGGCACGGCGGGGTCTGACCAACGCTCTGGCCGCCTATCTGGAAGGTTCCCGGGTGGAATGACCGCTACCAACAGAGGCGCTCATGCCAGGTCCAGCGACATCACGATCCGTCAAGCCAAGCCAGCCGATTTCGCAAAGGTCGCGGAGATGCACTATCCGGTTTGGCGACAGTCATGGTCCGGAATACTGGCGGACTACCTCCTCGACATGCTCGGTACGCCGAAGCGCTGGGCCACCGAGACTTACCCACAAGATCTGAGTCGCCGTGGTTGGTCTATGTGGATTGCCGAGTCCGGCGGCAAGACACTCGGCATGACGATGTTCGGACCGGATGCTGCGAATCCCTATCACCTGCAAATCGACGCCCTGTACACAGCAGAGGAAACCCATCGCCTGGGCATCGGTGGCCGCTTGCTCGACAAAGCTGTGCGCTCGAACCCCACGGGTGACGTGATCTTGTGGTGTGCAGAAAAGAACCACAAGGCACGCGAATTCTACGAGAAGAAAAACTTCCGACTTGATGGCCGCACCTTCATATGGAAACCATTGCCCGATGTGACTGTGCCCCACGTAGGCTACCGGCTTTATCGATCAGCACCCGAACGCTGAACGTCCGTTTCTCGACGCCTCAGGCGTCGATGACCACCCGATCACCTTTCGCCCGCGACACACACACCAGCATCTCGTCATCACCCACGGCGGTGCGGCCACGGTGATCGACTTGTCCGGCAAGCACTTTGACCTTACAGGTCCCGCAGAAACCCTGCTGACACGAATAGGCCGTCATCGGATCGTGGTCGAGCATTACGTCAAGCGCGGACCGATTCGCCGGCACGCTGAGCACGCGGTCGGACCGCGCGAGCTCCAACTCGAAAGGAATTCCGTCGATCACCGGTGGCGGGCTGAACCGCTCGTAATGCAGTGGCGCGTCGGCATGTTCGTTGCGAGCTGCGCGTATCGCTTCCAGCATGCCGGTGGGCCCGCACACGTAAACCGCCGTCGTCGGTCCGGCGCCGGCCAGTAGATCATCCACGCCGGCGAAGCGGCCGTGCTGGTCGTCGGCCCACACGATGACCCGGTCCGGGGCTACCGCGACCACCTCGTCCAGCAACGGCATGTACTCGCGACTGCTACCGGCATAGACGGCACGCCAGCTGATTCCGCGCTGCTGGGCCACGTGCAGCATCGGCAGAATGGGTGTCACACCGATGCCGCCGATCACGAACAGCACATCACGCTCGTCCGTGACGAGATAGAACGCATTGCGCGGGCCTTCGAACACCAGGGTGTCGCCCACGTCGAAAACCTCATGCATCTCGATCGAACCGCCGCCGCCGTCGGCGATCCGGCGGATGGCGATACGGTAGTCGGTTCGCCGCCCGGGCGGACCGCACAGCGAGTACTGCCGGCGCCGGCCCGAAGGCAACTGAACGTCGATGTGCGCGCCCGGCGTCCAGGACGGAAGCAATCCGCCATCGGGGTCGGCCAGCGTCAACGCGACCACGTCCGGGGCAGCGAGTTCGCGTTTGGTGACCACGGCAGATAGCGCCCGCCGCACCGCCGTCACCCGCGAGGGCTCCCACCGCGACGTCGCGGCAAATCCCCCGAACAACACCCGGATACCCCACAACACCGCGCCCAGCCGATCGCGGTCGCGCCGACCGTACAAGTCGGCGGGCCTGCTGGTCCAAATGCTCTCCGGCACAGCGAAATCTTTACGTCTGCCGAATGTCGAAGCGCGCGAACAGCCGGATCATTGACGGACTGATGCGGCGCATCGCATAGCCGACCCTGGACTCGGCCGCGATCGGTAGCACGGCTGGGCCGGTCCTGACGGCCTTGACGATCGCCTTGGCGGTGGCTTCCGGTGTGTAATTCCGGCGCCGGTACGCCGCATCGGCCTTCTGCCGGGCACGCTCCTGCAGTTCGACCGACATCCCCGCGTAGATGGTGCTTTTGGCGATGTTCGTGTTGACGAATCCCGGGCACACGGCCGTGACGGTAATGCCCTCGTCAGCGAGGTCGGCGCGTAACGATTCGCTGAACCCCAGCACCGCTGCCTTCGTAGTGCTGTAGGCGACCATGGATTTCGATGGTAGGTACGCCGCCGCCGACGCCACATTGATGATCGTTCCGCCCTCGCCACGCTCGACCATCTGCGCGCCGAACGCCCTGCTGCCAGAGATGACGCCGCGGACATTGACCCCAATGATGTCTTCCCAGTTCGCCGAGCTCGTCTCCAAGAACCGGCCCGCCATACCGATGCCGGCATTGTTTACCAAGATGTCGACCACGCCGTGCTCGTTAAAGACATGTGCGGCAAGGTCATTTATCGCGGATTCGTCGCTGACATCGGCCTGGTACACCGCGGCCTCGGCACAAGCCGCACGTACGGCGTCCGCACTTTCGTTGGCCGCGGCGAGGTCGCGATCGACAATCACCACCTTGCGGGCGCCCTGCCGGGCCAGTTCGACCGCAGTGGCCCTGCCGATGCCGGCGCCCGCCCCGGTGACCAGCGCAAGTTTGCCTTGCACCTCGCGCGGACCGCCGCGCACCTCCGACGCACTTTCCGTGGTCGCGCCGCCGACGTTCCGATCGACCCACTCGCCGGTCAGCCGGGCGATGACGTCGGGGCGCGATGTCACCACCCAGTGCCCACCTTCGATCGAAATCACCCGGCCGCCGGACGGAATTGCGCCGGTGAACCGCTGCACAGCCGGAGTCACAAAGATGTCCTTGCGCGGCACCAGAACCTGGACCGGGACGGTGGTCTTCGGCAGCTGTGGCCCCGGCGATACAAATGGCCCGGGCATGTTCTCCCGGTACAGGTTGAGCCCGTTGACGTAGTCGGCGATTGACCGCGGTGCCTCACGGCGTTGGCTGCGGGTGCTCGACCGACCGATATGTCCAAGAGCCTCAACAACTCTCACTCCCAACCGGGAGCGAAACGCCATCTCCGGCACACCGGGGCACAGAAAGAAACCGATGTACCCGGAAGACACCAGCTGCCTGGCGACGTGGGCCACCGTCCGGGGCGTGCGCCCCGACCGCAGGAAGGCGCCCGCGTACTGCAAATGCGGTCCCGAGATCGACGTGAACGAGGCGACCTTGCCCATCACCGAATCGTCGGTGACTGCCGCCCAGGCCTGAATCGAGCCCCAGTCGTGGCCGAGCAGATGAACCCGCTCGACGCCCAGGCCGTCGATCACCGCACCGATATCGGACACCAGCTGCGGAAGCGCATAGCCGGATCGTTTTGCCGGACGGGATGATTCGCCGGCTCCGCGCACGTCGAAGGCCACGATGTTGTATCGACCCCGGTAGCGCTCGCCGAGCTCCTCGGCCACCGCATCCCACACATGGTGGTTGTCGGGGTAGCCGTGAACGGCCAGGATGGTCGGGCGCTGCGGGTTGATCTCGGTGTACTGCTGAACGGCCAAGCTGAGGCCGTCGGAGGCGGTGACGCCGGTCGTCGAAGCGGTGGTCATGGATCAGTGAGACGCGCGGGCGGCAGGTGAGACGGCCAAGTAGTCGACCGCGAGCCCCAGCCCGCCCAGCTGTGAGGGGTGGAAACCTGGCCGGTAGTAGTCGCCGACCACTCGAACGAATCGCATCGGCCCCGGTACCAAGCCCCGGCGTGCCGCCCTGAAGTAGTCCCGCCAGCGCGGCTTGGCCCCTGGCGGGAGGTGCGGATCCACCGAGTACAGGAACCGCACTCCGCGGATCCACAAGAGCAGCATTGCCGGCGTGACGACCAGCTGGGCGCGCACCTGCCGCCAATAGCCGGCCCGCAGGTGCTTCATGGTGTCGAAGGCGACCGCCTTGTGCTCGACTTCTTCAGCGCCGTGCCACCGGAGCATGTCCAGCATCACCCGATCAGTACCGATGGCATCGTGCGCCGGGGAATTCAGAATCCACTCACCCAAGATCGCGGTGTAGTGCTCGATTGCCGACACGAACGAAACCTGCTCCAGCAGCCAGCTCTGCTGTCGTCGCAGGCCCCACCGAAGCCGTTCCCTCAGCAGCTTCTTGAATAGCCACTTGACCTGGTCGGTGTACGGCGTCACGTTCACACCCTGGGCGGCGAAGTGGTCGAGCACTCCGGAGTGCGCTTGGGAATGCACGGCCTCCTGGCCGATGAATCCCTGCACATCCAGCCGCAGCTGGTCGTCTTTGATCAACGGCAGCGTCTTTTTGAACACGTCGACAAAAAACTCTTCGCCCGCAGGCAGCAGCAGGTGCAGGACGTTGAGGACGTGCGTCGCAAACGGTTCGTTGGGCACATAGTGAAACGGCAGCTTTGTCCAGTCGAACTCGACATCACGCGCCTCGAGGACGAGACGTTCGTGGTCGAGCGATGCGTCGTGCGGACCCGCCGCCTCGTCGTCGACGGTGAACATCGTGGCCCCCTACCTCGGCGTTTACCCCGACCGATCAACTGTCGTCTCGGTGGACGTCACGCGTCGCAAGTATAGTGACGCGGCCCAGATATGCGAAACCGCCGGTATCGGGTTTTGCCCGGAGTTGTCCTCAGTGGGCCGCGACGTGCCGGCGCAAGTTGTACTGCCCGGGATCCATGTGCGCCAGCATGGCGCGGTGTTTGCTCGGCGTGAAGGGCCAAACCTCCGGTACACCGTCTTTGTTCAGGTACCAGCTGTCACAGCCGGTAGTCCACACTGTGTCCGGCATCGCAGCACGCAGCTTCGCATTGAAACTCTCGGTCGCCGACATCGTCGGCTCCACCGTGTCGAATTCGCCGCGACGCCAACGCTCGATCCACCGCACTATGTGATCGGATTGCGTTTCGGCCACGGTCGTGAGGGCGAGGTTTCCCACCGGGCTGTGCGGCCCCAGCATCATGAAGAAGTTGGGGAAGCCCGGCAGTGCGACGGTTTGGTGCGCCCACGGACCGTCGCGCCACACGTCGTTGGCGGCGATCCCGTCCCGGCCGGTCAATTCCATCGGCCGAAAGAACGCGTGGGTGTCGAATCCGGTGGCCAGCACGATGATGTCCACCTCGTGCAAGACGCCGTCATCGGTCACGATGCCCCGCCGTTCCACGTGGTCGATACCGGCGCTGACGAGTCCGACGTCGTCGCGCTGGATCGCATGGTAGAAGCCACCCGATATGACCAACCGCTTACACATCGGCTGGTAATCGGGAGTCAACGCTGCACGCAACTCGGGGTCGCGCACTTTGCGCAGGCTGGCGCGGCACAATGCGCCCATCACCTTTCGCCGCAAGCCCGGCTTGGTCAACGCGACCGCAAAGAGGTCGAAGAAAAAGCTGTATGCCCGGTAGGCCAACCGATCTAGCCACGGGACAGCCTGGTGGGTGATGCTGGTGAACCGCGAGTACCGCGGGTTAGGCATCCGGACGACCCACTGCGCGGTGCGCTGAAACAGGATGACCTTGCCTGCCGCACCGGCGAGACCGCAGACGAGCTGAATTCCGGTCGATCCGTTGCCGATCACCGCGATGCGCCGCCGCTGCAGCTCAACGGAATGATCCCAGCGCGCCGAGTGAAAGACATGACCTTCGAAGTCGTCCAAGCCGGCGATCGACGGCATCCGCGGATGATGCAGCACACCGGTAGCCGAGATCAGGAAGTCCACCGTCGACTCCGTTCCGACATTCGTGCGCACGATCCAGCGGCCTTCCGTGAATCGTGCGCTGACGATTTCGGTGCCGAACCGAATGCGATCCCTGAGCGCAAATTGGTCGGCGATGCCCTGAAAGTAGGCCTGGATTTCGCCCCCCGGGGAGAATAGGTGCGTCCAGTTCGGGTTCGTTGCGAAGGTGTACTGGTAGACCCGGGAGGGTACGTCACAAGTCAGACCGGGGTAGGTGTTGTCCCGCCAGGTGCCGCCGACCTCGTCGGCCTTTTCATAAATGGTCACATCGGTAATGCCGCTGCGCAGCAACGCGATTGCGACGCACAGCCCGGACATGCCCGCCCCCACGATCGCTACGGCGGGATCGCGTCTCGTCATCTGGACGGTTG